>CACZQZ010000015.1 GCA_902783405.1 uncultured Erysipelotrichaceae bacterium | reverse complement strand
TTATTTTTTCTTCTATTTTATTATTTAGTTTTAATTCATTTAGTTCTGATTTCTCTTTTACTTTAAATATCTTTGCTAAATTTCTTTCGTTTATATTCTTACTTCTTAATTCTTTTGGTATATCAAAGATATACAATGAAAACTTATCAGTAAGAATTTTTTGACTAATTATTCCTGCTATTTTATGTATATCTTCTGTTATTTCATGATTATTTTGAAACAAAAATAAAGTTATATTCCTCATTTTATTGTATTTGTCTCCTCGGTCTAAATCTAGTTGTAATTCTCTTGATATCGAATAAAGTATTCTTTCTGCTATTGTTCCATTATTTTTGTTTTGCATTTCTATTAAATAAATATCACTTTCATTTTCTAATTTTAAATCGTAAATATTTTCTTTTAAATTTTTATTTTCTTTTACTGATTCTACATTTGAACATTTATGAATATCAATATCTTTATCAAAACAAACTTTTAAAACATATCTTCTTATTTCTTTATCTTCCATAATACATTTAAATAAATAATCATTTGATGTTGTAAAAAAAGGTTTTTCTTTTGTTATCATATTTTATTACCCCCTAATAATAAAATATAAGATAACTTTTTAAAATACTTTTTTTATTTATAACTTTTTACAATTTCTATTTAAATTATATCTTTTTATAGATTATTAGTCAACATTCGGCATACAAAAAAAAACATGAAACAGATGTATCTATCTTTTCATGTTAGTTTTATCATATATTTTATACTTTTTTTACCTTAATTTTAATATCTCTTTCATTTAAATATTCTGTAGCGTTTTCTAAATCAAAGCCTAATTCTTCTAATTTTTTTGCTTGTTTTATTTTTTCTACTTGTTTCTCTAATATTTTTTTTGAATCATATCTTCTATAAAATCTATAAATTTTATCATCCTCTACCTTCATCAACATATCAAAAAGATCAAACAAATATTCTTCTTTATGACATTTTTTTATGTATTCTTTTGTTTGTTCATTTATTTTTTTTACTTCTTTTGGTTTAAAAATTCTTTGAAAGATGTTTATCTTTCTATATCTTCTAATTCCATTTTTATCAATATAAGTTAAATGGTCTTCTAATAGTTTTAAATCAGACTGAACATCTTTTAATTTTCGTTTTAAATCTTCTCTAATTACATCACGAACCATTTCCTTTTTTATAACTGTTATCATACCATACTTCCTTTTAATGCTACTATTTAAAATAAGTTTTGACTTAAAAAGACAATTGTATAAACTAAGCGTCAAAACTCACTTTACATTTTTTTGCAATAATATTACTTTTTATTTTTTATAAAAGTCTTTTTTCATATTTCCACGAAAGAATTCTAAAGACAGACTGGTTGATGATATCTTCTGTCAAAATACCTTCTTCTAAATTCTTTTTAATGGATTCTATACTTCTTTCATAATCCGTTGTAATTAATAAATCATTCCCAGCAAGAACTGCTTTAGCTGATACATCTGGAATAGATGCGACAGCATCCATAATTAAATCATCTGTAATAATAACTCCAGTAAACTTTAAATCTTTTCTAAGAATATCATGAATATTCGAAGATAGTGATGCTGGATTTGCTGAATCAATACTACTAACAATATTATGACTTACTAAAACAGCTTCAGCTCCTGCTTTAATGCCTTCTTCAAAAGGAGGTAGATCATTTTTTAAAATAGCTTCATATGTTCTAGAATCTACAGAACTACCAATATGGGTATCTTTATTATTTCCATATCCTGGAAAATGTTTTAAGGTATAAGATACGCCTGTTTCTTTACTAGCCTCTATCACTACTTTAGCATATTCACTTGTCAAACTAGTATTTTGTCCTAAACTTCTCTTATACATATAATCACTAGGATTTGTACTAACGTCTATAACAGGTGCCAAATTAAGGTTGATTCCTAAATCATTTAATATTTTACTTTTTTTGATGGTATCTTCTTTAATTAAATCAAATCCCCCGGATGAATATAAATATCTAGGTGATTTAAACCATTCATCTGAAAGGTTAGGATTACTACTAATTCTAACAACCGTTCCACCTTCTTCATCAACTGCAGTTAGAATTGGTATTTTAGAAACACTTTGTAAATTTCCCATCAAGTTTTTTACTTCTTCTTTTGTTTTACCTTTAAAATCTTTTTCAAAGAAAATATATCCTCCAAATCCTTTTTCTTTTAATAGATTTATTCCTTCATTATCAGGATACCGAACAATTAACATTTGATTTATTTTTTCATCTAAAGTCATTTCATTTAATTTTTCATAAGCCTTCATATATGATGACGAAAAAATACCTTTGTCATTCCATTCTTTAGGAATAGGACTTTCTTCTTTTAATTTTTCTTTTACTCTATATTTTATTATTTTAACATTCTGGTTTTCTTTTTCAGATTTTAATACTCCTATATATTCTAGAATAATTTCATCTTCTATGTTAGCATCAAACTTATCTAATTTAAATGTATAGATGGTTTGATTTTTATCCTCTACAGTAAGTTCTTCTCCTTCATATGAAAGAACAATACCTTCTAATATATTTATTTTTTCTTTTTTATTTATCACAAATATATATATAATGATTATAATACCTACCATTATAAAAGTCATTAAAATAGCAAAAACATACTTTTTCATAGTATCACCTATTAACAATATTATACATATTTTTTAAATATTTACAAATAAGTAAGCAAAAAGAAGTCATAAGACTTCATTAATTGTTATCGGTATTTACACTTACATAGTTACTAATATTGTTTTCACTATCTTTAATCCATACATAATATTTCTTATATGGAAATACTGATATCGAAGCAGAATTATTTATTATCTCTTTCCAACATACTGAATTATTTTCAGGAACTGTTTTTGTTGATTTTACACAGTATTCTATTGGATTACCAAAAGCTGTATAAAAACGACGTTATCCGTTCCTAAAGAAAAAGATTTTTGTTGGATAAATAAAATAATACTTTTTCTACTTCCATATATAAACATTAAAAATATTATATTTGGTTAATGGATGAAACGGGCAAAATAGGTAACATGCATGAAGCAAAATAATTAAAAATGAATAATAAAAACATAAAAAATTTTCTAAAGATTAAGTTAAAACTTAATCTTTTTCATATTATAAAGTGCTTAACATTATACCATATTTTTACTATGATATTTTTATATATCACTTCAATAGCTATAAATTATCATTATTCATTATTTAAGAAATTCATTACCAAATCAATGGTATTTCTTTTTCTTTCGGATTAGACTGAGCAATAAGTAATGTGACACACGCAAGAGTATTATTGTCAATAACTTGTCCATTTCTATTGTATAAAATATGATAAAATTCTAAAAAATATATAAATAATGATGCAGCTATTCTTTTATTACCATCAATGAAAGTATGATTTTTAATAATTAAATATAGAAAATTAGAAGCTTTTTCTTCTATCGTAGGATATAAATCATTACCATCAAAAGATTGATATATAGTACCTATAATTCCTTTTAAACCTTTATCTCTTTCAAGTGCAAATAAATTACTATTAATATTAAATTTAAGTTTACTAATTATATCCATACATCTTCATAAGTAATTTTTTTATCTTGTTTAGTTCCTTTTGGTTTAGTTATTCTTTTATGATCATAATCATCAAGCAAATTTAAAGCATTTGAATAGTTATTTATCACTTTAATTATTCCTTGAGCTTCCGATCCTTTTAACTCATTATCAATTCTTCCAGCAATATCGATTAATTTCATTGTCTTCTCAAGATATTCTAATCTTTTTTGATTAACTGCATATCCCTTTAATAAATAATCTTTGAGTACTTTATTTGCCCATTTTCTGAATATAATACCGCGTTTACTATTAACACGGTATCCAACTGAAATAATTACGTCAAGATTATAAAATGGTATATTCCTAGCAACATATCTTTTTCCTTCTTTTCGAACTTGTCGGAAATACTGACATGTTGATTCTTTATCAAGTTCCCCATCAGAATAAATATTATTAATGTGTTCAATTATATTTGTTCTTGATGAATCAAATAGTTCTGCCATTTGAATTTGTGTAAGCCATACTGTTTCATCTTTCATATTAACTTCAAGTTTTACACCTTGATTTTCAAATAATATAATTTCATCTTTCATATGTTTCTACCTCCTACTTATATATATTTCATATCTGAGCAAATTTCCTTCTCATATATATCATTTTTCAAAAAAAATGATATATTTTCATATATCACTTTTTTATATTTTCAAACTATTAAAATTTTACTCATAATGAACAAACCTCTTTGTTAAATAATCCATAACAACATATAAAAGAGTTGCAACTATACACAAAATAAAAATACCTGTCATTACTAAATCCAAATTAAAGACTTGTGATCCATACATAATTAAATAACCAATACCTTTTTTACTAACTAAAAACTCTCCCATAATAACACCGATTAAAGACATGCTAATATTAATTTTAAGAACACTAGCTAAGACTCTCAAATTATGTGGAAACATTAAATAGATATATTGTTGAAACTTTGTTGCTTTTAAAGAAATAAGTAAATCTAATTTATTTTTATCCACAGATTTAAATCCTTCATGCACATTAATAATCGTTAAAATAACCGATATTAAAAGAGCCATAACAATAATTGATTTTTGATTTGCACCAATCCAAATAATTAAAATAGGTCCTAATGCGACTTTAGGAAGGCTATTAATAATAGTTAAATAAGGTTCCATTATTTTAGCAAGAATTGGAAACCACCAGAAGATAGATGCGATGATAACACCTATAATAGTCCCTAAGCATAAACTTAGTAATGTCTCATAAATTGTTATACCAATATGTCCCCACAAATCATTTATTTTCCATAGAGAAATAAAAGTTTTTAACATATCTTTAGGACTAGATGAAATAAAAGTATTTATAATATGTTTATCGGCTAGAAATTGCCATAAGAAAAGAAAAAACAAAAATAAAAAGATTTGAAGAAATAAAATAATAAAAAACTCTTTTTTACGTTTTTTTAAATATTTTTTATGTTCAGTGCTAATCATGTAAATCAAGTTCCTTCCATATCATATCGTAATAATATCCATAGTTTTCATCTTTTCTATTTTCAGTTGGAAGTTTATTTTCTTTTCTTTTAATTTGAATTATTTTTTTAATTGTACATGGTCTTTTAGATAATACAATAACAGTATCAGACATAGTAACTGCTTCTTCAATACTATGTGTTACCATAACAGCACTTTTTCCTTCATTTTTAATAATTCGATAAACGTCATCAGATAATATTAGTCTTGATTGATAATCTAAAGCACTAAATGGTTCATCTACAAAGATAACATCAGGATTCGTCGCAAGTATTCTAATTAGTGATACTCTTTGTCTCATTCCTCCAGATAAATTCTGTGGATAACTATTTAAAAATGAACCTAAACCATATTTTTTTAACAACTTTATAACATATTCTTTTCTTTCCTTTGTTAAAACATGTTTTATTTTAAGTGGTAATAGGCAATTATCTAAAACATTTAACCACTCAAATAATGCATCATCTTGAGGCATGTACCCTATTTTTATATTATCCGCTATCTCTATTTTTCCACTAGATTTTTCTTCTATTCCAACTAAAATAGATAAAATGGTAGATTTTCCACATCCTGAAGGACCTACAATAGAAATAAAGTCTCCATCAAAAACACGAAAAGAAAAATTATCCACAGCAAATATTTCTTGTTTTGGTGTGTGATAAATTTTTCTTAAATCATTAACACTTAATATTTCTTTCATTATTTTAAAGAAAATGAATTGTCTACTAATTTTTTAAATGGAGCTTTTTTCTCTAATTCTCCAGCAGCTTCCATAATTTCCATGATATGATTAAAGTCATCTTCCTCAATATAAGTTGTTTTAAACCATGCATCAATATCACGGTATCTTTTCACCATTTTAGTTAAATCATTTAAAGAAGTATCTGGAAATTCATTTAGAATTACTTTTGCTACTTCTTCATCTGTATGACCATGTACATAGTCAAGTCCTTTTTGAATAGATTTTACAAATCCTTTAAGATCTTCTTGATGATTTTGTAAGTAACTTTTTCTAGTATTATAAGCGGTATATGGAACTACTCCACCAAGCGAGCCAATAGAATCTACAACATATCCATAGCCTTCTTGTTCAAGTTTTAATGCATTAGGATCACATAGTGTATAGATAATCATTTTCTTATTCGATATCCCTTTCATCATTTTATAAAATATGATATATTTAAATAGTAGGAGGATACTTATGAAAACAGTTGTAAAATTAGAAAATATTAGTAAAAGCTATGAAAAAGGAAAATATGTTATTAAAAATTTATCTTTAGATGTTTATGAAGGAGAATTTTTAACACTACTTGGTTCTTCTGGATGCGGAAAAACAACAATTCTTAGAATGATATCAGGATTAGAACACGTTACAGACGGTAAAGTATATATTGATGATAAAGATGTAACAGAAGTTGATCCTACAAAAAGAGAAGTCAATACTATTTTTCAGAATTTTGCTTTATTTCCACATATGACAGTATATGAAAATGTAAGTTTCGGTTTGAAAATGAAAAAAATAAATAAACAAGAAATAAAAGAAAGAGTTACTGAAGTGCTCAAACTAGTAGAATTAGATGGATTTGAAGAAAGATATCCTTCGCAGCTTTCTGGCGGACAACAACAAAGAGTTGCCATTGCTAGAGGAATCATTATGAATCCAAAAGTATTACTTTTAGATGAATCGTTAGCGTCTTTAGACTTAAAACTTAAAAAAATGATGCAAATAGAACTTAAAAAAATTCAGAAAAAACTAGGAATAACATTTATATATGTAACACATGATCAAGATGAAGCACTTACGATGAGTGATAGGATTATAATTATTGAAAAAGGAGTTATAAAACAAGAAGGATCACCAAAAGAAATCTATGAGCATCCTAACTCTGTTTTTGTCGCAGATTTTATAGGAGAATCTAATATATTTAAATCAACGATTATTCATATTGATGAAAATAAAACGATTGTAGATTTTGATGGTAAACATTTTTCTATTCCTCGTAATGAAAAAGATGAAATAGGTAAAATGGTTAATATCATGGTTAGACCAGAAAATGTTACTATATCTACAGAACCATTTCAAAATGCTATCAAAGGCGTTATAAAAACAATTGTATATGATGGAAGTATAACAAAGTTATTTGTGGATAACGAAGGGGACTTTGATCTTAGGGTAACAGTTAAAGGTAGTGTGGATTACAAAGAAGGAGATACTACTTACATAATAGTTGATGATAAAGATATTGTAGCTATAAGGGAAGAAAATCATGAAGAATAAAGTTTTAAAAAGAATAGTTTTATTTCCAATCATTGCCTATGCTTTATTACTTATTTTATTACCTTTAGTTTATATTTTGTTTTTAAGTTTTTGTCAAAATGATTCTTATGGTGGAATGATATATCATTTTACTTTATCAAATTATCTATCTATTTTTGATATTACCTATATTGGTATATTATTAAAATCAAGTTTAATCGGATTAGTTACAACTTTCTTATGCATATGTATTTCTTATCCTTTTGCTTTAGTTCTTAGAGAAAGAAGTAAAAATGTACAAAATTTAATGACTAAATTAATTATGATACCTTTTTTAACCAATTCATTAATAAGAACTTATGGTTGGATTGTATTACTTAGAAAAAATGGTGTGATTAATAGTGCACTTATTGGAACTGGCCTCATTCATGAACCACTAGGTTTAATGTATAATAATTTAGGAATTATTATAGGTATGACTTATACGCTACTTCCTTTTATGATGTTACCAGTATGTAGCGCTACCTTTAAAATCGATAATAACTTAATTGAAGCTGCAAAAGATTTAGGAGCTAAGCCTTTATCTATATTTAAAAACATTATTATTCCAGAAACATTACCTGGAGTATTTAATGGTTCTTTAATGGTATTTATGCCTGCTATTGGATACTTCTTTATATCTGATATACTAGGTGGTGGTAAAGCTATGATTATCGGTAATTTAATTAAAAATCAATTCTTAACAGCCAGAAATTGGCCTTTTGGAGCAGCTATTTCCATGTTTTTATTAATTATTACGTTCCTTTTAATTTATATCTACCGCAAATTAGGTGGCAAATTAGATGATTTAGGAGGGATGTAAATGAAACATAAAACATTAAAAAATTTAATTATTGCTTTAATTTTAATTTTCCTTTATCTTCCTATTATAATATTAGTTCTTTATTCTTTTAATACTTCTAAAATGAATGTATTATTTGAAGGATTTACTTTAGATTGGTATAAAAATTTATTTAACAATCGTACGTTACTTGAAGCTTTTACAAATACCTTTATCATTGCAATTACAAGCACTATAACTTCTACTGTTCTTGGTACCATTGGCGCCATTGGATTATACAAATATAATTTTAAGTTTAAATCTTTTATCAATTTACTTTTATATATTCCTATTGTTATTCCAGAAATCGTTTTAGGTATATCTTTATTATCTGTATATACACTTACAAAATTAGAACTTGGAATGTTTACTTTAATTCTATCGCATATATCTTTTTCCATTCCATTTGTAATTGTAAGTGTTCGATCAACGTTTTCAAAAAGTTTAGATACCTATGAAGAAGCTGCAAAAGATTTAGGTGCAGATGATATTAAAACATTTTTTAAAATTACTCTTCCACAAATTATGCCAGGTGTAATTAGTGGAGCAACTCTAGCCTTTACGTTATCTTTAGATGATGTTGTTATCAGTTATTTTACAGCCGGTCCTGGAAGTAATACTTTACCACTTCAAATTTATTCAATGATTAAAACAGGTATCAGTCCTGATGTAAATGCACTAACCACTTTAATGCTTTTGGTAACGATGATTATTTTATTTAGTTTGACCTTTATTCAAGGTAGAAAGATTGTAGGAGAAAAAAAATGAAAAAAATATTAATTATATTATGTTTTCTATTATTTATAACAGGATGTACCTCTAACAAACATTATAATGGAGTTGTTAACGTTCTTAACTGGTCTTCTTATATACCAGATGAAGTTATTTCTTCCTTTGAAAAAGAATATAATATCAAAGTTAATTATGGTACATATTCTTCTAATGAAGAACTGCTTGCTAAAGTAACTTCTTCAAAAGAAGGAACCTATGATGTTGTCTTTCCAAGTGATTATATGGTAGAACTTATGATAGAAAAAGGCATCATTCAACCCTTGGATAAAACAAAACTTTCAAATTACCATAATATCAATCCCATTTTTCTAAACCAAGAATATGATAAAAACAATAATTATTCTCTTCCTTTTTTATCTACCATTGTTGTTATTGCTTATAACAAAGATAACATAAAAGATAATATCGAAGGGTACAATGATTTATTAAATGAAAAGTATAAAAATAATATTGTTGTATTAGATGATCAAAGAATTGTGATTGGACTTTCCTTAATGGCTTTAGGATATGATATGAATGAGACAGATATAAACAAATTACAAGAAGCAGAAAACTGGCTAAAAAATTTAAAAAATAATACAAAAGCATATGATAGTGATAGTCCCAAAACATTTTTCATTACAGATGAGGTAGATTTAGGAATTATGTGGAGTGCAGAAGCTATTCTAGCCCAAGAAAAAAATAACAATATAGAAATTGTATATCCTAAAGAAGGTCATGCTATTAGTATGGATAATTATACTATTTTAAAAGGAACTAAAAATAAAGATAATGCATACCTATTTATTGATTATTTGATGAGAGATGATGTTAGCCAAAAAATTATAGATGAATATCCATACATATCTCCAAATAAAAATATTTCAAATAGTATTGATTTAAATGATATATTCAATAATGGATATTATGTTAAAAATATTGGAGAAAGCATTAAAAATTATGATAAATTATGGGCTAATATAAAATAAAACATTTAAACCTTAATACAAAATATATTAAGGTTTTATTCTTTTTTCTAATAAAATATTACATGTGTAAACTATATTAATTTTTACGTAAACTATGATTGCAAAATTTTCTTATTAGTGATACCATTATTATAATGGGAGGAGGATTTATGAAGAAGGACTACATTGATACTTCAAAATTTACAAAAGAAGAATTAATGGATATTGTTAATGTTAGTTTATTAATTAAAAAACACATTAAAGCAGGATATCCACTTAATGTTTTATATCATAAAACATTAGGAATGATTTTTGAGCAGCCATCAACTAGAACTCGTGTTTCTTTTGAGACAGCAATGACTCAACTTGGAGGACATGCTCAGTACTTAGCACCAGGACAAATTCAACTTGGAAAACATGAGAGTATGAAAGACACAGCCATTGTTCTTTCAAGACTTACAGATGTTTTAATGGCTAGAGTAATTAGTCACAAAACAGTAGAAGAACTTGCTAAATATGCAACTGTTCCAGTTATCAACGGAATGAGTGATTGGAACCACCCAACTCAAGAAATGGGCGATATTATCACAATATTTGAGCATATGCCTCCAGGTAAGCGTGTTGAAGACTTGAAAGTTGTTTTTGTAGGAGATTGTACTCAAGTATGTGCATCACTTGGAATGATGATTACAAAAATGGGAGGACATTTTGTTCATTATGGTCCAAAAGATTTCCAATTAAGAGGAGATTATTTAGATATTTTAGAAGAAAACTGTAAAATAAGTGGTGGTTCATATTTAATTACTGATAATGAAGAAGAAGCACTTAAAGATGCAGATTTCATTTATACCGATGTTTGGTATGGACTTTATGAGTCAGAATTACCAAAAGAAGAAAGAATGAGAATTTTTTATCCAAAATATCAAGTAAATATGGATATGATGAAAAAATGTGCACCTAATGCAAAATTTATGCATTGCTTACCAGCAACTAGAGGAGAAGAAGTTACTGATGAGGTAATGGATGATAAAGATATTTCAATCTGTTTTGATGAAGCAGAAAATAGATTAACAGCTATGAGAGGATTACTTGTTTATTTCATGGGAGTCATGGATGAAACAATAGAAATTTGTAAAAAGAATATGAAAGGTTAGTTTTATGGAAGGTCAAGAAAAAAAGAAAAAATTTAAATTAATTGATGCCATTTTAGGAACTGTATGTTTAACTCTTGTTTGTGAATCAGTTATGCCTACAGCTGCTATTGGTAATACACAATACTTCTGGTGGATATTCTTACTTATTTGTTTCTGCTTACCTTATGGTATGATTACTGCTGAACTAGGAACAACTTATCCTAGTGAAGGAGGAATGTACGACTGGGTAAAGAGAGCTTTTGGTCCAAAATGGGCAGGTCGTGTTGCTTGGAACTACTGGATAAATTTCCCACTTTGGATTGCATCACTTGCCGTTGCTGTTACAGATATTATTGCTGGAATGTTTAATATTGAATTAAATGTTTTAGCACTTTTAGCAATTCAATTATTATATGTATGGATTGTAACATTATTAAGTACTAAAAGAATTGGAGAAAGCAAATATATCGTTAATTTAGGTACTGCTATTAAAGTATTCTTACTACTTGGAATTGGACTTTTAGGTGTTTATGCAGTAGTTAAAACGGGTAGTACAGCAAATCCAATTACAAGTTTTAAAGATTTACTTCCAGATTTATCATTAAATATTGATACTGGATTACCATTTATTTCTATTATTCTATTTAACTTTATGGGATTTGAAGTTGTAGGAACATGGACTGAAGATATGGAAAATCCTAAAAAAGATATTCCAAAAGCATTAATTATCGGTGGATTATTAATGGCTGTATTTTATATTTTACCTGCAACTGGATTTAATATTGCATTATCTCCAGATGTAGTAGCAAAAATGGATCCTGAAAATGTTGTTGAAGTATTAACAAATTTATTTACTGCTGTAGGTATTTCATCAGTAATAATTCCTGGATTAGTTGTTGCTGCAGGAATAATGTTTATTTACACATTTATTGCTAATATTGCTTCATGGTCATTTGGTGTTAATGAAGTAGCTAAATATGCTGCTGAAGATGGTTCAATGCCTAAAACATTTGCTAAAACAAATAAAGAAGGAGTTCCTGCTTCAGCTGCTATCATTAATGGTGTAGTAGCGTCTATTATCGTTATTATTGGTATTATTGCTAATATGATTTCTGAAGATATTGGAGCTGGATTTAGTTTATTCTTCTGCTTAAGTTGGATTACACTTCTAGTAGGTTATATTCCAATGTTCTTAGCTTTCTTAAAATTAAGAAAAGAAGATGCAAATGCTGAAAGACCATATAAAATGCCTGGAGGACCAGTTATGATTAAAATAGCTGCTATTGTACCATTCGTTATCTTAATTGCTGGAGTTATATTCACAATCTTTGGTGATTTCAGTATTGAATACTTACAAGAAAACATTCCACTAATTGCTGGAGTTGTATTATCATTTATTATTGAAGAAATATTAGTAGCTAGAATAAAAAATAAAAAAGTTGAAAACTAAAAAATGGGGATTTCTTTAATGAAATCCCTATATAGATGGGAGAAAAAAATGAAAAGATTAGAAACAACACCTAAAGCAGATGGCTTTAGAATGCCTGGAGAATTTGAAGCACATGATGGATGTTATATGATTTGGCCTGAAAGACCAGATAATTGGAGATTAGGAGGAAAACCTGCTCAAAAAGTATTTGCACAGGTTGCTAATACTATTGGTAAATATGAACCAATGACAATGATTGTTTCCAATGCACAATATGAAAACGCAAGACATCTTTTAAATGATTATGTAAGATTAGTTGAAATGTCAAACGACGATTCATGGGTTAGAGATTGCGGAGCAACTTTTGTAATTAATGATAAAGGTGACATGCGTGGTGTAGATTGGACATTTAATGCTTGGGGAGGACTTGTTGATGGTCTATACTTCCCATGGGCAAATGATGATAAAATTGCTAGAAAAATGTGTGATATTGAAAGAGTAGATCGTTATAGAACAGATGATTTTATCTTGGAAGGTGGTTCTATTCACGTTGATGGTGAAGGAACTGTTATGGTTACAGAAGAATGCCTACTTTCTGAAGGTAGAAATTCTCATATGACTAAAGAAGAAATCGGTAATATGTTATGTGAATATTTAAACTGTGAAAAAGTTCTTTGGATTCCTAGAGGAATTTATAATGATGAAACAAATGGACATGTAGATAATATGTGTAATTTCGTTAAACCTGGCGTAGTAGTTCTTGCTTGGACAGACGATGAGAATGATCCACAATATGAAAGAAGTGTTGAAGCTTATAACTATCTTTCTAATGAAACAGATGCTAAAGGAAGAAAATTAGAAATACATAAATTATTAACACCAAAACCAATTTTAATTACAAAAGAAGAAAGTGAAGGTGTTGATGCTGTCGATGGAACTCTTCCAAGACAAGAAGGAGATAGACTTGCTGCCTCATACGCTAACTACTATACAGGAAATGGATTTATTGCCCTTCCAGTATTTGATGATCCAAACGATGAAAAAGCAGTTAAATTATTAAAAGAATTATATCCTGATAGAGAAATTGTTCCTATATATGCAAGAGAAATACTTCTTGGTGGCGGAAACATTCACTGTATAACACAACAAGTTCCAAGGAAAAATCATGAGTAGAATTGTTATAGCATTTGGTGGTAATGCTCTTGGAAATAATCCTAAAGAGCAACAATCACTAATTAAAAAAGCAGTTAAAAATATAGTCCCTCTTATAAAAGAAGGACACGAAGTCATTATAGGACATGGAAATGGTCCACAAGTTGGTATCATCAATTTAGCTTTTGAAGATAGCTATGAAAATGAAGATATTCCTTATATGCCATTCCCAGAATGTACCGCTATGAGTCAAGGATACATTGGATATCACTTACAAAAAGGATTAAAAGATGTTTTAAAAGAAGAAAACATTGATAAAAAAATTGTTACTATTGTAACACAAGTTATTGTTGATAAAAAAGATCCTTCATTTCAACATCCATCAAAACCAGTCGGACCATTTTATACAAAAAGAATGGCAGAAAAATTAATGAAAACATCTGGAGAAGTTTATGTTGAAGATGCTGGAAGAGGATACCGTAAAGTTGTCGCAAGTCCAAAACCTTTAGATATCGTTGAAATTGAAACCATTGAAGATTTACTAAAAACAAATCATGTCGTTATTGCTGGTGGTGGTGGTGGAATTCCAATATATCAAGACACTGAAACTAAGGGTGCTAATGCTGTTATTGATAAAGACTTACTTTGCTCCTTGATGGCAACCAAATTAAATGCTGATCAATTAATTATATTAACTAATGTTAATCAAGCTCAAATTAATTATAATACGCCTGATGCAAAAAATATTGGTAAAATAACAGTAGATGAAATAAAAAAATATGTAAGTGAAAATCAATTCGCACCTGGTAGTATGTTACCTAAAATTAAAGCCGCTATAGAGTTTGTAGAAGCAACTGGAAAAACAGCTATTATCACTGATTTAAATAATTTAACAGGAGCTCTTTCTGGAAAAGATGCAACAATTATTACAAAATAATTTTATTAAAACTGAAGTGAATAAAACATTTCAGTTTTTTTGTGATATAATTACTTATAGGTGATTGAAGTGAAGAGGTATAAGGATATGAACTTGAGACAAAAATCTAATTTAAAAATGATTAGAAATTTGGTTTTCTTCTTTCTATTAATCATATTTACTTTTTGGTTTATATTTAAAGATCAGGATTTAAATGAATTAGTAAAAACTATTAAAGAAGCTGATAAAATGTATGTTTTATTTGCTATAATACTTATGTTTTGTACATATTTAATGGAATCCATAAATGTTCGAAGTGTACTTGTTTCCTTAGGTGAAAAGAAATTTTCTATTTTTAGAGCTTTAAGGTATACAGCTATTGGAGCTTTCTTTAGTGCAATTACACCAGCAGCTACAGGAGGACAGCCAATAGAAATATATTACATGACGAAAGATAACATAAAATCTCACAATGGAACAATGGCAATGCTAGTACAATTATGTGGTTTTCAAATAAGTACACTTACTTTATCAATGATATGTGCCATATTAAATCCTAGTTTACTTAAAGATGGAATTATTTGGTTTTATTTATTAGGACTCATAATTAATGGATTTGCTTTAATTATTATGCTTCTTGGAATTTTTTCAAATAAAACCATTAAGAAACTTCTTAATATTGTCTTAAAAATAATGAAATCAGTAAAAACTAAAAATTATGATTTGAAAAAGAAAAAATTAGAAGAAGGATTAGAACAATATTCTAAAAGTGCTGAATACATAAAAACAAATAAGATGGAATTTGTAAAAGCCATATTAAGAGTATATATACAAATCATTATTTATCACTCTATACCATATTTTATTTATAGATCTTTTGGTTTAAGTGATGTTAATTTCTTTAAGTTCTTTACAATGCAAGCTGTTTTATACACAACAGTATCTGGAATTCCTTTACCAGGTGCGATTGGTGTAAGTGAAACATTATTCTTAAAATTATATGGTTCAGCATTTGGTAAATCACTACTTAATGGAGCTATGTTACTTTATAGATTCGTATCATTCTACTTATATATTGCTTTATTCTTAGTAATTGTCATTATAAATGCAGCTAAAACTAAAAAAACAGAAAGCACAATCGATAAAGATGTTAAAGAAGTTGAAAAAGATTATTCTTTTGATTCAATTAATGGAATATCTTATTCATAATTTATGTAATAATTATTCTCTTATGAGAGTAATTTTTTTTATACTCTCCTTTGTTATATTTGTGCTATAATATTATTTAGATAATATAAGGAGTAGTTGCAGTATGAATGAACAAAAAAAATATTATTATAGATTAGATTTAATTAGAATAGTATCTTGTATTATGGTATTTTTATATCATTTAAATATCATTAAAGGAGGCTTTTTAGCTGTTTGTACTTTCTTTACTTTAAGTGGTTATTTAAGCTGTATATCTGCCCTAAGAAACAATAAATTTTCATTAAAAAAATATTATCTAAACAGATTTATAAAAATATATTTGCCACTTTTAGTTGTTGTCTCAATTACTTTAATTATATTTAAACAATTTAATAGTCTTACTTGGCTTAATCTAAAACCAGAAACGATATCTGTAATATTTGGATATAATAACTTTTGGCAACTAGGAGCTAAACTAGATTATTTTGTAAGGCACGTTCATTCTCCTTTTATGCATTTATGGTATATTTCAATACTTTTACAATTTGATTTAATCTTTCCAATTATTTTTGTTATATTAAAAAAAATAGATAAAAAGATCTATAAAAATAGTTCACTTATCTTTGTTTCTTTATTAACAATTATTATGACTAGCTTATTCTATTATATGAGTAAAAATCAAGATATCATGGTAGTATACTATAATTCATTTGCCAGAAGTTTTTCTCTTTTATTTGGTGTATTATTTGCTTTAATACAATATAAATTCAATTTACAAATACCTGGATTATTAAAAAAATTACATAAAGTTATTTTTAATTTCTATTTTCTTATTTTTATAATTATTTGTACTATCATACCTGATAATTCCAAAAATTATGCTCTTTATATGATATTTATAACTGCATTAAGTGTTAAATTAATTCAATATGGAACGGTTAAGACTCTTCAAAATGATTCATTAAATGGTCTCATTAAATTCTTATCTAAAGCAACTTATGAAATATACTTAGTACAGTACCCAGTCATCTTCTTTGTAGAATCTTTACTTATGAAAAATAATTATAAATTATTCATCATATCTATTTTAACTATCATTATTTCTTATATATTGCATTTCTTAGTTAATTTATCTACCAAAAATATTCTTTCTAAAATATTTAAAATTATAGTTCTAAGTATTATTATCATTTTTAGTGGATATATATTGTATCATGAAAAAGATCATACCAAAGAAATGAAAGAATTAGAAAATAAATTAAGTGATAATTTAAAACTAATTGAAGAAAAAAATAACAACTATGTAAATGCTTTAAAAGAAGAACAAGATGAGTGGAATAAGATTTTAGAAGATATGAAAGTAGGAGAAGAACAAGTCGCAGAAAGTGTTAAAAAAATGCCTGTTGTAGGTATTGGGGACTCTGTCTTACTTGGTGCATCTGGTGCCTTATATAAAACGTTCCCTAATGGCTATTTTGACGGAAAAGTATCAAGATCTATCATAGGAGCTGAAGACTTATTAATTAGCTTAAAAAACGATGGAAAACTAGGTAATACTTTAATTTTAGCTTTAGCTAACAATGGTGATTATTCCAATAGAGTTAATACTGGACTAATGAATATTTTGGGAGATAGAGAAATATACTGGGTAAGTGCTGTTAAAGCGGATGATCCAAGTTTTAATACAAAATTTAAAGAGTTTGCTAAAGGCTACCCTAATATTCATATTGTTGAATGGGAAGAATTATCTAAAAATCATCCAGAATACTTTTATGCAGATGGAATTCATTTAAAAGAAAAAGGACAAGCTGCTTATGCAAACGCTATATATGATGCTATATATAATAATTATTTAAATAAATTTAAAGAAGAGCAAAATGAATTAATAAAAAAGCATGAAGAAGAGAAAAAAAATAAAATAACTTTTTATGGTAATGATGCTCTAACTAATTCTTATAGTTATATTCAAGAAAAGTTTGAAAAAGCAAGTTTTAATGCTAAAGAAAGTTATAACTTTACTAATTTATATAACGAATTAAAAGAAAAAATAAATAATAAAACTTTAGAGTATAAAATCGTTTTATTGTTTGATCAAAAAGCTAATCTTTCAAACGAACAATATAATAAAATTATTGATTTATGTAAAGATTATAAGATATACATTTGTAATATAACGAATAATAAAATCAGTTTTGAAAATGAAAATATTAAAGTAATCAATTTTTATGATGAAATAAAAAATAATGAAGATTATGTTTCAGCAGATAAAATTCACTTAACTAAAAAAGGAAATCAAAAATTGGCAAGTGTACTTATAAATAATATTGATTAGTAAAAAAAAATAATGAAAAGAGAAGACTAACAGTCTTCTTTTTTACTATTTAAATGCATAATCTTGAATAGGAGATGATAGTATCAAACAAGATTATAACAATATTTATATAGAATTAGCACTCCTTGTAAATAAAGATATGTATGAATCAAACTTCATACCTTATCATATATATAAAGAAACCGAAAATAAATTGTTAAAAAAGGATTGTAATTTATAATTAAGGAGTGATACATATGGATTTATATGCTGTTAGGCAAAAACTAAATCTTGGTATTTCACTAAATGCAATGAATTTGAAAGTAACTTATTATTCAAGAGTTTCAACACTGCATGAACAACAAAAATCATCACTTAAAAATCAAATAGAACACTTTGATGAAATGATAAAAAATAATCCAAATTGGACATATATAAAAGGATATGTTGATGATGGTATAAGTGGAACAAGTGCTAAAAAACGTGATAATTTTATGAGAATGATTGATGATGCAAAACAAAAAAAATTTGATCTAATCATTACAAAAGAAATATCAAGATTTTCAAGAAACACATTAGATAGTATAAAATATACAAGAAAATTATTATCTTATGGGGTAGCAGTATTATTTGTAAATGACAATATTAATACAGCTATGCCAGATGCAGAACTTAGACTTACCATTATGGCATCAATGGCTCAAGATGAAATTAGAAGATTATCAGAAAGAGTAAAATTTGGTATGAAAAGAGCTATTAAAAATGGACACATTTTAGGTAATAATATGTTTTATGGATATAAAAAAAATAAAGAAACTGGTAATTTAACAATTATTGAAAATGAAGCTGAAGTAGTTAGAAGATTATTTCATATGTATGCTATAGATAATTTATCAGCGAATAAAATTGCACATCAATTTAATAGTGAAAAAATACCTAGT
>CACZQZ010000014.1 GCA_902783405.1 uncultured Erysipelotrichaceae bacterium | reverse complement strand
TTTATATCCTAAAGATTCTTTTGGAAGATCAATTTCAGTTTTTACACCAAGGCCAAATTCAGCAAATGTATTACGGTATGTATCAAAAGCAGATGGATCTATTTTTAAAGCGCCATCATATATATAATTTCCTCTTCCTACGCGCATAGCAGTATAAAACTGATATGTATTGGATGATTGAGCTATGGCAGTAATATCATTTAATAAACCTAAATTTGTCCATGAACATTTAAGTGGAGTAGCCGCTATTTTAACACAGCTATCATAACGATTTTCTCCAATATAAAGTGCTCCTGTATTATAACCGACAATATGAGAAGCTCCTTTTACAGCCGAACCAATTACAACAGGTGATGTTAAAATTCCTGGCGTATAATCATAAATTTTATATTCTCCATTCACATTTTGAATTTGTTTTCCTGCCATAGCTAAAATTTCTCCTGTTTTAGCATCTTCTATTATTACAAATGATCGGTTATAAAATTCAGTATTTGGTTCGCTTTTAGTAGCTATCAATTCTTCGGCTAATATTTGTTCTATTTCTCTTTGAAGATCAATATCAATAGTCAAAACTAAATCATTTCCTCTTTTTCCTTCTTTTAAAAGTTGATATGTTCCATCACCTAAAACTTTATATTTATTTTTTGTTCCTTTTAAAATATCTTCATATTGATATTCTAAATAACTTGTTCCTACTCTATCTTTTAAACTATATCCTTTTTTTAAATAGTCTTCTTTTAATTCAGACGGAATACCACTTTCAGAGGAAGACACACTTCCAAAGATTGTTTTAAAGGTATCTCCATAAAGATACTGCCTTTCCCAATCTAATTTTGTTCCAATACCAGGAAGTTCATCAACATTTTCAGATATAAGTGCATATTCTTCATCTGTAACATCATCTTTTTTTATAACTTTTTCATCATAAGAATATCCTTTATTCATTAAGTCATAAAGATATGCAGCATGTGTGTCCTCATCTTTAAATGACTTTAAATCGTCTTCTGTAATTCTCTCCATTTTTTTATTATAAATATCTGTTTGTGTAATTTTTCTCTCATCTAACTGTGTCCATTCTTCTTCCGTAATTTTTTTATTTGCCAATTTCCTATTTTTTAAAATCCAAAATCTTTTTAGTGCTTTCCCTGTTACTTTACTATAATCTAATGAAAGCATTCCTTGAAGTTTATATGCTAAATCCATTTCTTTTTTTGTTGTAACTTTATTTGGTTTTTTATAATAAATTATTTTAAGAGGTTTATTATTGACAAGTAATTTGTGATTTCTATCATAAATTCTTCCTCTAGGTGCACTATCACCATAAACTATTTTTTCAGTTAAACTCACTACTTTTCCCTTATAGTAATTATGATCAAGAATTTGTATTTTAAATAAGTTTATAACTAAAAATAACATACTAAGTACTATAAATCCAATTAAAAAATAGTATCTTATCTGAATTGTTTTAAATAATGGTTTTCTAATTTTTTCTTTGTGATTTATCTTCTTACTTGTATCTACTCTATTTGTTGTTTTTATCATCGATCTTGACATCATCTTAGATGATGAATTTTTTTGTTTATTCTTCTTTAAAGGTTTACCTTTTTTCTCTTTATTATTTTTTTTACTTATTTTTTTTATATGTTTCTTCGCAACAGAGAAAATTTTATTACTATTTTTCTTTACTTTTTTTGATACTTTTTTCGGAAAATTTTTATTAAATACCTTTGTAAAAATATAAAAACAAGTTGCACTTAAGGTCTTAATTATTACCCATAAAGTCTGTTTCATTTTCCTTAAAAGATACACTAATGATACTGAAAAATAAGTTATTGTCTGAAAAAAGAATGTAGTTATTCTTTTTATAATTTTACTATTTTGAATGACTACTTTGATTTTACCTATTAGTTTTTTTATAAAACTTATAATTCTTTTTATTTTTTCTATTATCCAATTGAATATTTTTTTTATTTTCTTTAATATTTGAAGTCTACTTATTTTTTTTCTTACCTTATATAATCCATGATATATTTTACTATCTTTTATTTTTATACTTATTCTGTGAAAAAATCTTTTTAATGTACCTATAAATCTTTTTATTTTTTCGATAATAAAATGAATAATATTTTCAAGTTTTTTTATTATTATATTCTCTTTAATTTTTTTGATAGTTTTACTATTTTTTATTTTTTCTACTTTTTTATGAATTATATTTTTAATGTTTTTTACCTTTTTATTTTGATTTAATTTTTCTATTTGTTTTGAAATAATAGTGTTTTTAGACTTTTTTGGATTTACATTTTGAACTTTTTTTACAGTTCTTGAAACTTGTTTTATATTTTTTTTATGATTTTGTTTTTTTGTATTTTTTTTAGATATTTTAAGGTTTGCTTTCTTAGCATTTTTATTTTGAATACTTTTTAGAGATTTCGCAGTATAAGTCTGATTTTTTCTTTGTTTATTTTTTTTCATTTTGAAATCTCCTTTCATCTTTTTTCGAATTCATAATATATTATACTGAGGTGAATTATGTATAAAAATCTAATTATTAAATATATTCCAAAAATAACAATTAATGACATTATTTATTTTGGTGAAAAAAATAATGTTATGATAGATTTAGGCGAAGCAAACCTTATTTTACAAACGATTCAAAAAGATTATCAAACATTATTAAGTCCTAATTATATGTCTATTTTTGAAAAGGTTAAACCTTATTTATCTAAACAATGTTATGATAAATCTTTAGATTTATTTCTTACTTATCAGAAGAAATATAAAATTTTCTAATATCTTCCATTAGATTTTGATTCATTTTTTTATTTTTAATCATTTCTATTTCAAATTTATATGGTGGAAAACTAAGTTTTTTGTTTTCTAAATCTTTGACATATGGAGTTTCTAATATTTTAGGAACTTCTTTTAGTTTTTCATGATAAATAATATGTATTAAATTATCAAAACCGATATATCCATATCCGATATTTTCATGACGATCTTTATGTGAATTTCTTTCATTTTTACTATCATTTATATGGATACATCCTATCTTGGATATACCAATTATTTGATCAAATTCATTTAAAAATTGATCAAAATCGCTCATGTCATAACCAGCATCATGTAAGTGACAAGTATCTAAACAAACCATTAAAGGATATTTGACTCCATCAATAATTTCTTTTAATTGACTTAAATTTTTCCCTATTTCTGTTCCTTTACCAGCCATGGTTTCTAAACAAATAATTACTTTAGTATCAATACTTAAAACTTCATTTAAAGCATTAATTATATTATTTATAGCGACTTTTTCTTCTAATCCAACAGAGCTACCTGGATGTAAAACAAGTTTACCAATACCGAGTGATTCCACTCTTTTGATTTCTTGTTTTAAAAAAGATATCCCAAAATCCATATTTTTAGGATTGGCTAAATTAATAATATAGGGCGCATGAGCAATAATATGATTTTGATGAATATTATTTTTTTTCATCTCTTCATAAGCTTTTTTAGTTAAATTACTATCAATCGGATAACGAGTTGTATTTTGAGGAGCACCCGTATAAATCATAAATGTATTTGCTCCATAAGTAGAAGCTTCTAAGACAGAACCTAAAAGTTCTGTATCTTTTTTAAAACTAACATGACTTCCAATAATTATTTCCATATTATTCCTCATTTCACCCAATTATTATAGCATTTTTCATTTTAACTGAAAAGGTTTTTCTAAAGATATTCGAATTTTTTTTCAATTAAAAAATACATAAATGTATTATATTATTTATGTATTTATTTTTTATAGCTAATATTTTTTATTTCTTCTTCGGTTAATCCCGTAATTTCTGATATTTCAGATAATTTTTTGCCTTTCTTTAACATTTTTTTAACAATTTCTAAAATAGTTTCATTTCGGCCCAGTTCAATACCTTGCTCAATACCTTGTTCAATTCCTTGCTTTAAGCCTTTTTCTAAACCGGTTTTCATTCCTTTTTCTTCTGCATACAACATCTTTGTATTCCATACTCTTCTATCTTCTTCCTCTTTATCATATAATCCTATAAATTGTGCATCTTCAGTAAGTGATATAATCTTATCCTTGGCTTCCATTAATTCTTTTCCCTCTTTTCCTATTCTTTCTAATTCTTCTCTTTTCTCTAACTGTAATGTATAAAGTTCTTTTTCAAATTTACTTAACTTACCTTTATTATAATCATCTTTAGACCATTTGTCTAGTCTTACATAATATTTTATTACATTTTCATTTTCTATAATTTGTCTTTCAGGGTCCATACTTACAAATTTAATAATTGTTCTATCATCATGAAAAGTATCAAAATTTGTAAAGATAATTTGAATAAATTTTTTATTTTGTGCTTCTTTATAATTTTCACCTACTTTAATTATCTCATTTCTGATTTTATGAATATATGATGTATTTTTTTCTATAACTCCTTGATAAAATTCTTGATACATTTTTAAGTTTATATATTGTTCATGAACAGTCATGATGAGATCTGTTATTTTTCCTTTTTCTGTAATCGTATCTACTGGAAGTTCACTATTTTTGATAATTAAATGATTTAAAATTTCTTTCTTAGGGATTTCTGTAATATGAGATAAAATATCCGCTATAAAGTTTTTACATTTTGTATCTGTAAACAATGCTTTAAATACCCTATCTCTTGTAGCACATACTACTTTTCCTTCTTTTTTATATTTTTCTATAATATCTTGATATATAATTATCACTCCAATCTAGTTTTTTTCTATATAGATTCTTGCTTAAGCATGAACACTATATCATGAACAAACTTAGATAACAAATGAATGATTTTTGATTTTAATCATATAAAAAGAAGAATTTTTTATTTTCTTCTTAGATCAATTTCTATTTTTATAAATATGTTTTTTTACAAATTTTAGTTTTAAATAAATTTTATTTTTTTACAAAAAAAGAGCAAAAATGCTCTAAAGTCCTAATTTATTTAATAATTCATTAATTTGATAATTATTTTGTACTCTTTCATCCAAACAAGCTAAATTATAAAACACATGAGCACCAGACTCTATTTCAAATTCAGATACATCCTTATTTGTCAAATAACTTTTATTTAAAATAATTTTTTTGTTTTTTATTTGATTTAATACATTTGAATTTGTTTGCATTAATTTATTTAATTTTATCGTTGAAGGTTCAATTAAATAAATAATATCTGTGCAAGCATTTTCTGCTTGTTTACTACCATTGATATCTACAATAAAAACTTCTATATCTTGATGACTTCTAATTAGTTTATTTATTTCGTCACTTGTAGTACTAACTAAATTTTTATCCATAAAATATTGGAAGTCTTTTTTATCAACTTCAATAGCAAGTGTACGATATTTTCCTTTAAGTCCGTTTCTAAGCATATAAGCAAGTGTCGTAGAGCCTGCCTGTTTTGTAATATTTTTAATACCAATTACTTTTCTTTCTAAAGATTTTACAAGTAC
>CACZQZ010000013.1 GCA_902783405.1 uncultured Erysipelotrichaceae bacterium | reverse complement strand
TATTCTCTCAACAATCGTTCCATTATTTTTATTTTGCATTTCGATTAAATAAATATCACTTTCATTTTCTAATTTTAAATCATAAATATTTCCTTTTAAATTTTTATTTTCTTTTACTGATTCTACATTAGAACATTTTTGGATACTAATATCTTTATTAAAACAAACTTTTAATATATATTTTCTTATTTTCTCATCTTGCATAATACATTTAAATAAATAATCATTTGAAATCGTATAAAATGTTTTTTCTGTTACTAATGTTGACATAAATATTTTTATCACCTCATAAATAACATACGAGGTAAATGACGATTTTTCTTTTTTTTAATGCTATTTTTTTAAGTTTCCACTTAAATTATATCTTTTTATAGATTATTAGTCAATAATTAATTCAAAAAAATATGATGAATTTTCATCATATTTTAAATATGTACATATCTTTTATTAATCTTCTAAAAAGAGTTTTCCATTCTCATAAGTTATTTTACTTAATTTTATTTCATAATCTTTTGTCATATGAATAGCGTATCTATGTTCATCACCAAATCTTTTTATTTTAGAGTAAACTGTAGTTAATTTATCTACTTTATACATTCCCGATATGTATATCGCAAATCCTAATGTAAAAATGAAACTAAGATAAAAAGCTATCAAACTATTATTCTTTTTCATATTTCTTCCTCAATTCTAATGTTGTTAACCCCTAAATTAAAATAATCTGTTTGATCATTTATTCTTTTATAATGATAAATAATATTATAATTTTTCTCTTTTTTAATCTCAAATTTATTTTGATATTTGTCTTTTAAATAAATTTTATCTTTCACGTTATAGTCTTCGAAAAAATCATATTTGGTAATCATAGCTTCTATTTTCCCTTGTACGATTACTTCTACATTTGGATGTTTGTGATATCTTTCATGATAAGCATTTATAATATCTTCTACATCTTTTGATTTCAACTCATAAGATAATGTTATTCTATCTACTCCTAAACTATGAAGAAAAGCAACTGTATATGAGTTTGTAACATTTAAATCAAAATCAGTGTAACAATGTTTATATTTAAGTAAACTACCAAGTTCGCTAACCAGTACTTTATCTTCTTTTCTATATTCATCCATTATTCTAGGAAGTCGTTTTACTTTTCTTTGATCTTTTATTATATTATAGATATCATTTTCCACATAAATGGTGTTAAATTTTTCATCTAAATTATGTTTTACTGTGGATAAATATAAATTGTAGTTTTTTTCCTGTGGATAATCTTTAACATCTATAAAATAATCCTTTTTTTCCACATTTTTTCTCTCTAATCTTTTTTGATTTAATAAATCTATTCCTTTTCTTCTAAGTTCTTTTAAATCACTTAGTGAAAAGAAAATTTGATTATCCATATCTATTTTTAGTTCTTTAAATTCATATATAGTATTTCCAAGAGAATTAATTTTATCATAAACAATATCTTTAGTTAAAGGATGATTTTTTGATAATTCCACTTTTTTGTTGCTTTGAAGCTGAATAACGCGCTTACCGTCACTTATTTCTAACATTACTTTTTCATTTCGTTTTAATATTATTTTACCACTAATACTTATTCGTTTCTTTTGATTTATTTTCTCTTTCATCTCTTCTATTTGAATAGAATCAGTAGTTTTATATACTTTAGCATCCTTTGTCACTTGTTCTTTACTATACAAAGTTACGATGTCTCCCTTATATGCCTTTTGAACTTTATTTTCTTTCTTAACCATTTTAGTTATAGTAAAGCCAACATCTTCATTTTGAATAATTCTTATACCATCTTTTATAGATAAATCATCTTCTAGCTTGATATCAAAGGAATTCTTATTTACTTTTATTACTTTTCCCAAGTATGTTCCTTTATGATTTGGTCTAAAGGAACTAATAAAATCTTTATTTTCTTCATTAAATAAGAATCCTTTCGTAAAATCTCTTGAAAATAATTTTTGTAATTTTTTTGTTTCTTCTAATGGAGAAAATTTTTGATGATTATAATAAGAATCAATAGCCTTTCTATAGATACTGGTTACTAAATAAACATATTCTGGTCTTTTCATTCTTCCTTCTATTTTTAAACTATCAATTCCTGATTCAATAAATTCAGAAATATGATAAAGTGTATTTAAATCTTTTGTACTTAAAATATATTTGTTTTTATTGATAATTTTATTATTATCTAAAAGATCATAGTCTTGTCTACAACATTGTGCACAAGTCCCTCTATTTCCACTTCTTCCTCCAATAAAATAACTCATATAACAATTACCAGAATAAGAAATACAGAGTGCTCCATGACCAAATACTTCTAATTCAATATTTGTATTTTTTTTAATTTTTTTAATTGTTTCTATATTGGTTTCCCTAGCTAAAACAACTCTTTTTACACCTATTTTTTCTAAAAACTGAACTCCTTCTAAATTATGTACGTTCATCTGTGTTGAAGCATGTAATTCTAAATCTGGATAAATTTTTCTAATGAAATCCATCATTCCTAAATCTTGGATAATTAAAGCATCTACATGAATTGAAACTAAAAAATCAATATATTTTAGAAAAGCTTTCACTTCTCTTTCATACACAATTGTATTTACGGTAACATAAACTTTAACTCCATATAAGTGCGCGTATGTAACCGCTTCTTTAAGTTCATCATTATCAAAATTTCCTGCATAACTTCTTGCACCAAAAAATTTTCCAGCTAAGTATACAGCATCACACCCTGCATGAATTGCGGCTTTTAAACTTTCCATTGTTCCTGCTGGAGAAAGTAATTCAATTTTTTTCATAGGCATTCCTTCTTTGTTTTTTATTATATAGAAAAAAAAATAAAATCACAATAAAAAATGCTTCTTTTTGAAACATTTTATTTTTTATTTTCTTCATATCTTTTTTTGCATTCTTCGATAACTTTCATAGCTTCTTCCCTAGACTGATAATCTTTAACATCAACTTTAATATGTTGTAAAGTTTTATAGTTTTCAAAAAAATTTTTTATTTCATCTAGAATAAATGATGGTAAATCATTTAAAGTTTCTACTTCTTTATATCTAGGATCTACAGATACAACTGAAATTATTTTATTATCTTCAAATCCATCATCTAGTATTTTTAAGTTCCCAATAACTTTTGCTGGAACAATACATCCAGGGAAAGTTGCCTCTGAACTTATCACTAAAATATCAAGTGGATCCCCATCTAATTCTAAAGTATTATCAATGTATCCATATTCTGATGGATATGTCATAGCAGAATATAAAACTCGATCTAGTCTTATCTTTCCACTAGATTTATCAATTTCAAATTTATTTTTTGTTTTTAGTGGTATTTCAATTACCGCATCTACATTATACATAACATCACCTTATATCAATTATAGCATTCAAGTTCTTAAATCGCAACAATTAATATATTAATTTAAAAAACTACCCAAAATTGAGTAGTTCATTTTTATGATAGTTTTTCTTTTTCTAATTCTTTTAGTTTATTTAGAAAATTTGGTTCTATTTTATTTAAGGCATGAACTGATATTTCTAAAGATTTTCCAAAGTCACCTTTAAAAAATAAACTTTCAGCAGCTGTTAAATATCGATCTAAATCTGAATTGAAAAACCGATATCTATCACCATAAACAATTGAAATTTCGGCAAATTTTGCATTTTTTATGAGTTCATTTGTTCTCGTTAATAATTTTAAAGCTAAGTCTCTTGCCGTATCAACTCTAATATTTAATGTCGATATAGTAATAGGCTTCTTTTTAAGTTCTTTTGAAATTTCATAAATAGCAGATGACGTTTCTCTAAATTCTACATAATAACTTTTTGGAATAATTGGAAGATTAGCCTTTCTAATTTTAACTTGTGAATCTCTTAAAATAGATGTAATCTCATCTAATTGTTGTCTTGCTCTTTGCTCATCATCTCTCATATTTCCGATAGTACTTAAGGATAAATCTAAATTTTCTTCTAGTTCAGATAAACGTTTTGACAACCCTTCTAGCTCTTTTAATAGTTTGGAATACGCAAATGTTTTTTCTTTACCTTGTTCTGATAATAATTTATAGTCACTATTTAAAGTATTTAATTCTTTTTGAACAGAAGTTAAAATATCTAAATCTTGCTCTGATAAATTATATAGTCTTGTTAAATCACCAATTTGACTAAAAATATCATTAATTAAATCTCCTAATTTTTTCATTTTAGTCTTGATGGTTTTATTCATTTCTTCATAAGAATCACGAGCTCTTTTTTCTTTTTCGAAATCGGTATAAACAGAATCAAAGTAATCCATCAAAACTTTTAGTTCTAAGATACTATCTTCTAAGTTTAGTACTTTTGTACGATCTAAAATATCATTGATTTTTTTATTGGCTTCTTCGATGTTATAATCCACATTTAAATAGTCTAATGAAAATCCATTTTTAATCATATATTGATATACTTTTTCAACTTCTTTTATTTTTTTTGGTAACATATGCTTTGCTAATAATACAATGGTTGGAACCTCTTCTAAAACTACTGTCATATGTTTTAACATATCTTCAATTGCTTTTGTTAAATTTTTCACTTCAGTATATTCATTATGGTCCATGATGATTTCAAATTCTTCGAATCTTTTTGTAATATTTTCAAATTGTAAAGCAATATTTTGATTAAATTCTTCGCATTCATTTTGTATTTTTAAAAATTTCTGATACAAATTACGATATTCACTTTTAAGTTTTGTAATAACACTTCTATTTCTTTCTTCTCCATTCGTAATATCTTTAATTTCATTCATTAAAAATTCTGTATTGGTTCTTACTTTATAAATTTCCATTTCAAGTTTTACAATTTTATAAAGAGCTGATTTATAATCCATTTTTGTTAAAGAATAATCTGCATCTAAGAGTAATTCTGTAATTTTTGGTATTTGATTTTCTTTAATTTCTTCAAAACGATCTTTCCAATCTTCATACATAACTTCTAATTTATTACTAGAAAATGATTCTAATTTAGATAATTCATTCATTACAGGTGCTGTTTCAAGTAGATTTTTTTCCACTTCTAATTCGTCTAATCTTGTTTTTAATGTTTTATTTCTTTTATTTTGTAGCACATTTAAAACAACAACAATTAAGATTGTCGCTAATATAAATAAGGTGACAACGATTAAAATTATATTATCCACAATCTCACCTACCTTGTATCTATCATATCACATTTTTAATATTTTTGAATAGTCCATTTTAAAAATTTATCTATTTTTTATTT
>CACZQZ010000012.1 GCA_902783405.1 uncultured Erysipelotrichaceae bacterium | reverse complement strand
CTTTTACTTCTTCAGTACTAGAAGTTTGAACATCATCGTTCATAAATCCTCCATTTCTGAGATATGGTCATCTCCACCCTGTTTTTTTAGATACAGGCAAACTATATTAAAAAAAGCCGATATTATCGACTTAGTGCTTTTATAAGCACTGTACCGATGACATTTGAGAAACTAGTATAAGTAGTTCGAATCCGACTACACCTCATCACATCATCAGTACACTACCTATAAAGTAATGCATAATAAAAGCACTCTATTGAATGTTCAATCAATTATTTCTACAGATAAATCAAGCATTTCATATGGTATTATGATATTTGCTTCCTTTTCATCTTTGTCATGTTCATCTAACATTTTTTTTATTTTTTCTTTACTATATCCTATTTTCTTTGCTTGGTTTATCCATTCTTTTCTATCCATAAATTTTGAATTTTTTTGCATATTCTCTTTCAATTATATCCCCTACTTTCATTGCTATATCTCTACAATTATTATTTACATATTCACTGTATGCTTTAGCAATAAATTCACTAATATTTTTGTTAGTATATCTAGATAATTCGTTTGCAACTTGATATTTTGTTAAAGACTTATGTAATTTGATTATATCACTATTTTCATGTAAATTTAACAAAGAATCTAATTGATGGCCAAATTCATGGTCTATTATAGCTTTTATACTATCTGTACCTTGTGGATGCCATTTATTGTTCACATCCCTTTTGACACTTCCTTTATTGTTTTAATACCATTTAAGATGACATAGATCTAAAACAGAATAAGTGATTTAAAGTCAGTAGAAAAGTTTTAATACCATTTAAGATGACATAGAGAGTTAAAATAAAGGTTTTACCCTAAATACTTACTATGGTAAGAATAACTGCTTATGCAGTTTTTTTAATTCTCTAAAATCTTTTTACTAATTTAGTATATCACAGTATAATAAAAAACTAAAATAATAATCTAATATTTTTTATTGATCATATTCATAATTAAGAAGAAAATGATAACTTGATATTTCCATTTCTACAATTCATAGAAAAAGCACTCTATTTTTGAGTGCCTTCCTTTTTATCGATAAAAGCTTCTCTAGGATCACTATAATCTATTTCATCATTTTTTCCTGATAAAGTCCAGTGCATTAAACATTCGTACCCTATTTCTTCCCCTGTGCAACCAGCAAAATATTCCCAAAATTTTTCTTCTATTTCTTCTTCGTCTTTTATTTTTAAAAAATCTTTTTTCTTTTCTTCTAAGGTCATTTAATTATCCTTTTTCTTCTGTTCTTCTTTTTCTTTTTGAATTCTTTTTAGATAGTCAAAAAAATTGTCTTCTATTCCTTCATACAATTTGTTTTTTCTAATATGTTCAATCAATGCATGTTCCTCTCCTAATTTAGAATCATCTATGTCATATTTTTTCACTTTGTCTTTCATAAAATCCTCCTATCATCTATCATCATTTAATACTATTTCAAACATAGATAAAGTTCTTTTTTCACTTTTTATAAATTATTCGCAATATCAATAAATACATCTATTGACAGCATCTCTGCTCTAACAGATAAATCATATCCATATTTTTCTAAAACTTTACTTATTTTCTCTAAATTGTAACTTTTTAAATTATTTTTAAGTGTCTTCCTTTTTTGAACAAAACTATCTTTTATTAATTTAAAGAAAATATCTTCATTTACACTTTCTTTTACACTTTTCTTAGAAAACTCTACAACAATACTATCTACATTAGGTTTTGGTATAAAAACATTTTTACTTACATCCATTATTTTCTTAATATTATAGTAATAATTTAGAAAGATAGTTAATGAATTATAGTCTTTTGTTCCTGGAATAGCTTTAAAACGATCTCCTACTTCTTTTTGAACCATAACTACCATTTTATCAAAAGGAACTTTATCTTCAATCATCTTTAAAATAATGGGTGTTGTTATATAGTATGGAAGATTAGCTACTAAATAAAGTTTTTTATAATTATAATTTTTAATATCTTCACATACATTTCTTTTTAAAATATCTTCATAAATAATTTTATAATTATTGTATTCTTTTAAGTTATTTTCTAAAATAGGTTTTAATGATGTATCTATTTCATAACATAAAACAAATTTAGCTTTTTGTACTAACTTATTTGTAAGTGATCCAGCGCCAGGTCCTACTTCTATAACAAGTGTTTCTTCATCAATTTCTGATTTATTAATAATACTATTGATAATATTTTCATCTACAATAAAATTTTGACCAAATTTTTTCTTAAAATTAAAAGAATTTTTTTCTAGTAATTCTTTTGTTTTTAGAGGTGAATATTCCATATTAATCCCTTACTTTCTCCGCCAGTAATTCTATTTTTTTTAGTCTATGATGAAGTCCTGATTTTGTTATTTTATTTCCAGTTTCTATACTGATAATTTCACTTAATTCTGATAATGATACTTCTGGATATTTTAATCTATATTCTGCTACTTCTTTTACTTTTTCATCTAAGAGTTCATACATATCTTTTTTCTTTAAAAGTTCTATTTTTTTTATTAGTTCATATGATGATTCGATCATTTTATCTACATTTGCTTGTTCACAGTTATTAAGTCTATTCGTCATATTTTTATGATCTCGATAAATTCTTATATCTTCAAAATACATAACTGCGTTCATAGCTTTGATAATTCTTAAAAAATCACTTATTTTTTCTGCTTCTTTTAAATACACCATATATTTATTATCTTTTTTAATTACTTTAGCATTCAATCTAAAATCGTTTAAAAGTTTTTGAATAAATTTAGCATATTCTTCACTTTGAAATAACATTTCTAAATGATATCTTGATGTTTTTGGATCATTTACACTACCTGTCATTAAAAAGACACCTCTTAAATAAGCTCTCTCTAAATCTTCATCATCATAAAGATAAGTAGGTGGAAGTAAAGTATTTAGCCCAAGTTCTCTTATAATAAGATCTATTTTTTCTTTTATTTCTAAGATATAAATATATCCTTTTTTAAAATTATATCCTTTTCGAACAGTAATCTTAGGGGAAATATCATATATTTCTTTTATTGCTTTAAAGGAAAAACGAGCAACAGAGGCATTCTCTGTTGTTACTTTAATAATATCATCTATTTCACTATGATATAAAATAGCGGATAATTCACTTATTTTCTCTGGTAAAATACGATCTAACAAAAACACTTCACTTTTAACATTTCCGGTAAAGGACATATAATCCCTCCTAAATCAAATATGAAAAAATAGAACATGCAAGCTTTATGGTGTCATGACGAATCACATTATTTACAACAGTAACATAATTATCAGAAATAACTTCTATTTCTTTTAAATTTTCTTGATCTAAAGGAACTACATCTTTTTGTTCTTCCGTAGCGTATTTCTTTACTATTTTTTCATCAATATAACCGTCATGAGCTACTACTACATCTAACTTTCTTTTTCCTAAATAACTATTAATAATATGAACATGATCTGATACTTTAAAATCATCTGTCTCTCCAGGTTGAGTCATCATATTGCATACATACATGATTTTTGCTTTAGATTTATCGATTACATCAATTAATTCTTTACTAATTAAGTTAGGTATAATACTTGTATATAAACTTCCCATACTTAAAATAATTAAATCTGCATTATTTACAGCTTCAATTACTTTATCACAAAT
>CACZQZ010000011.1 GCA_902783405.1 uncultured Erysipelotrichaceae bacterium | reverse complement strand
TTTTCTGAATCATCTTTTCCAATTGGAACAGAATCATCAATAATATTTGGAATAACCATCATTTTGGTTTTAATTTCATTTTGAATTTTAGGTAGTTCTTCATCAATTTCACTAATTCTAGTATTAGATTTAGAAATTTCTTCTTTGATTTTTTCTGCTTCTTCTTTTTTTCCTTCTCTCATAAGTAAACCAATTTCTTTACTTAATTTGTTTTTATTAGCCTTTAAATTATCTCCTTCTTGCTGCATACTTCTAGCTTTTTCATCTAATTCTTTGACTTCATCTACTAAAGGTAGTTTCTCATCTTGAAATTTCTTTTTAATGTTTTCTTTTACTAGTTCCTTGTTTTCTCTAATTAGTTTAATATCAATCATTTTATCCCTCTTTCTAAACAAAAAAAGGAGGCACTTAAGGAGTGCTAAGCACGGTACCATCCTTTATTTAACTTAATTTGATAACGGTTTTATCCGGAAATGTTTTCATTTCACTCAGAAGTAGATTCGGTTAGTTTTTACCATTAGTTTACACCAGCCACTAACTCTCTTAAAGTAAAAGGTCTAACGTACTATTCTTCATCAAAGATTTACATGAATATCGTAACATTTTGATATCTTTACGTCAAGAGAAAATGTAAAATTTAAGAAAAAATTGACCAATGAATATTTTTAAAGATATAATAGTAAAAGAAAAGTATATCTATACAATTTAAACTTTTCTTTTGTCAAAAAAATATGTATAATAACCAAAGAAAGAAGGGATGCACATGTTTGTAGATGAAGTAGAGTTAGAGTTAAGAGCTGGTGATGGTGGAAATGGTTGTATGGCATTTCGCCGTGAAAAATACGTTGAAATGGGAGGACCTTTTGGAGGAAATGGTGGAAAAGGGTCTGACATTATTGTTAAAGTAGATGAAGGTTTAAATACGTTGTTAGATTTAAGATATAAAAAAGTAATTAAAGGTGAAAAAGGAGCCAATGGACTTGGAAAAGGAATGCATGGAAAGAATGCTGAAAATGTGGTAATTAGAGTGCCAGAAGGAACCATTATTACAGATACGGATACTGGTTTTATAATTGCCGATTTAACAGGAAAAGATGACGAAGTTATAGTAGCAACTGGAGGCCGTGGTGGAAGAGGAAATATGGCTTTTGCAACGCACTCAAATCCAGCACCTAGTTTTGCAGAAAACGGAGAACCTGGAGAGGTACGTCATGTTAAATTAGAACTTAAATTACTTGCTGATGTAGGACTTGTTGGTATGCCAAGTGTTGGGAAATCTACTTTTATTTCTAAAGTATCCAAGGCAAAGCCTAAAATCGCGGCTTATCATTTTACAACTTTAAAACCAAATTTAGGTGTGGTGAAAACCAAAGATGAAAGAACTTTTGTTTTAGCAGATCTTCCAGGACTTATTGAAGGTGCATCTAAAGGAGAAGGCCTTGGAGATCAATTCTTAAAACATATAGAAAGGACAAGAGTTATTCTCCATATTATTGATATGAGTGGATATGAAGGAAGAAATCCATATGAAGACTATGTAACTATTCGAAAAGAACTAGAAAACTTTAACCCTAAAATACTTGAAAAACCTGAAATTATTGTAGCAAACAAAATGGATTTAGAAGGTGCGAAAGAAAATTTAATTAAATTTAAAGAAAAAGTAAATTCTGAAATTTATGAAATTAGTGCATTACTAGAAGAAGGAATTGATAAAGTTTTAATCAAAGTTGCGGATATGTTAGATACACTTCCTAAAAAACCTCTTTACGAAGAAGAAAAATTTGAAAGTCACATATTATATCAATTTAAAACAGAAAAACCATTTACAATTGAAAAACAAAATCATAAATGGATCATTAGAGGAGATAAAGTAGAAAAGTTGCTTCGCATGACTAAATTTTCATCAGACGAATCCGCTCTTCGCTTTGCTCATAAACTTAAAAGAATGGGAATCGATGAAGAACTAAGAAAAAGAGGAGTAGAAGAAGGAGATACTATTCAAATATTAGATTTTGAATTTGAATACAAAGAATAGTAAAATTTTATGTAAATTTGCATACAATACATTAGGTGATAGTCATGGATAAAAAAGAGGAATTTAAAGAATTTGTTAAAAAAAATCCTAGACTTTTAACTTTTGTTAAAAAAGGAGAAATGACTTGGCAAAAATTTTATGAAATGTTTGATTTATATGGAGAAAATAACTCTGTTTGGGATGATTATCTAAAAATTCAAGAAAAAAAAGAGGTAAATACAAGTTTTGATTTTTTAAAAAATATCGATTTAGATAGTATTCAAAACGGGGCACAAAGCCTTCAAAGAGTTCTTGGATTGCTTGGAGAATTGTCTACAAAAAGTGCAGAAACAGCAACTCAAAGTGAATATCAACCAAGACCTCTTTATAAACATTTTGAAGATTAATGAAACTAGATTTACAATTTAAAATAAGAAGTAATCCTAATTATACCAATTTTTTAAGAGAACATTCCTATTGGTATAAGATATTAAATAGAAATCCAAATGAATTTAAACATTTTGAAGAAGAAATGAAAAAAACATATAAACTTAGAATGGAAGATAGATTAGAAAAAATGATGAATACTATGGATATGGTATCTACCATTTTAAAAACATTAAAGTAGTGGTGGAATATGAAAATAATCAGTGGAAAATATAAAGGAAAAAAAATAAAAGGATTTGATATAGAGGGTACTAGACCAACCATGGACCGCGTAAAAGAATCTTTATTTGCCATGATTCAAAGCAAATTAAAGGAAAGTAAAGTTTTGGATTTATTTACAGGATCAGGGAACCTTGGGTTAGAATCTTTTAGTAATGGCGCTTCTTTTGTAACTTTTGTTGATAAAAATAAAAAGGCAATACAAATAGTTAAGCAAAATATAAAAGAACTTAATATAACTGAAAAATATGAACTTGTAATATCTGATTATATGAATTTTCTAAAAAATCAGACACAAAAATATGGTATTATTTTTTTAGATCCACCATATAAGGCTAACTTACTTGAAAAAGCGGTTTCACTTATTTTAGAAAATAACTTACTTGAGGAAGATGGGATTATTGTCTGTGAATATGAAAATATAAAATTAGAACTATCAGATTTAATTATTTGGAAAGAAAGAAAATATGGAACAAAAATGATAACAATTTACAAGAAAAAATAAATTTTTTTCTTTTTTTGTGTAAAAAAAAAAGAAATTTTGCCATTTACCTCGTATGTTATTTATGAGGGAGGTGAAAAAATTGAAAAAATATCCTTTTGTTAAACAAAGAAGTTTAAAAGATTGTGGAGTTGCTTCTTTACTTATGATTATCAAGTATTATGGTGGAAATGTGAATTTTGATACCTTAGAAGAAATGTGTAAGATCTCTAAAAAAGGAATTAGTGCTTTTCATTTGATTCAAGCTGGAGAAATGATTGGATTAAAAGGAAAAGGATGTCATTTGAATTTAAATAAAATGAAGCCTTCTATGCTACCATGTATTGTTCATGTAACAACAAAACAGAATTTTTTTCATTATATGGTTTTATATGAAATTCGAAAAAAAGATGTTATTGTTGGAGATCCCGCTATTGGAATTCAAAAAATAAAATTAGATGATTTTACAGAAATGTTTAATGAAACAGTTCTTATCTTTAAACCCGTTCGAGTTTTACCGAAAGAAGAAAAAATACAAAATATGTTTTCTTGGATTTTGTCTTATCTTAAAATTTATCATCATATGCTTATTAGGATTTTGTTTTATTCATTAATTACGATTTTTCTTATTATTTCTACATCTTTTTCGGTACAACTTTTCTTATACGGAGTGAAGAAAAAACAAAAATTTTTGATTACCATTTTTTTGTCTGTATTTTTAATGGTTCATGTTTTAAAAACGATATTTCTTTTTATTAGAAATAGAAAAATAATTCATTTAGACCGAGTGATTGATACAAGTTTAACAAAAGAAGTTTTCCATAGAATTATTTCACTTCCCTTTTCCTATTATCATAATAAAACAGTTGGGGAAATTATGAACAGATTTTCTGATATACCTCTTTTAAAAAATGTTATTACAGAGATCTTTATAGAAGATAGTTTATCAATCCTTTTAAGTATATGCTCTTTCTTTGTCTTAATCTTTATGAATAAGAATATCACCTTATATGCTATTATTTTTATGTTTATTACTATATTTATTTCCACAATTCATATGCCCGAATTAAGAAGAAAAATAAAAAAGTATAAAGAATCAAGAGAAAGATTTGTAGCATTTACATATGAAAGTTTTGAAAACTATGAAACGATTAAAGGATCGCACAAAGAAAAGGAAATTCAAAAGCAATTTGATCGTGTTTTTGAAGAGTATCAAAAAGAGAAATATGAGTATCAGTCTATGGTTCAAAAAATAGAATTAACAAAATCTTTTATAGAACAAGTATCTCATTTAATTCTTTTATATTTTGGAGTCTTGATGATTATAGAAAAAAAATTATCCATAAGTACTTTATTTACACTTGAATTTTTATTACCTATTTTTTTAGACCCAATTTATAAATTTATGGAACATATGATTAATATAAAAGAAAGTAATGATTCTTTTCAAAGAATCATAAACTTGTTTTATGAAAAAAAACAATCAGGTTTTGTTGAAAAAGAAATTGATGGAAACATCACATTTCAAAATTTAACATTTTCATATGATGATCATACAAATATATTGGAAAATGTTAATCTTAATATAAAAGCAAAACAAAAAATTATGATTATAGGAAAAAGTGGTTCTGGGAAAAGTACTTTATTTTATTTACTTATGGGATACTATAAAGTACCTAGAGGTATGATTTTTATAGATCATATCGATATTAATGATTATAAAACAAATACTTTAAATCATCAAATTGTTTTACTTTCACAAACAGAAAACTTATTTTCAGATACGATATATAATAATCTTTCCTTTTTTGAAAAGAAAAATCCTAAAAAAATAATAAATGCTAGTGAGAAATCTATGGCGTGTAGTGTTATCAATCAAAATGAGTTAGGTTATTTTTATCCGCTAGAAGAAAATGGCTTTAATTTATCTGGTGGAGAAAGGCAAAAACTAATGCTTTCTAGAACCTTACTTTTAAAATTCAGTATTCTTTTAATCGATGAAGGATTAAATCAAATTGATGAAGAAACTGAAAGAAAAATTCTTCAAAATATATTTGAAGAGTATAAAGATAAAACAATCTTAGTTATATCTCATCGAGATAAAAATAGAGATTTGTTTGATCAGATTGTTAATGTAAAGGAGGGAAATATTGAGATTTATTAGAATTTTAAGTCGCTTACTTTTTTGGATTTTTATGTAGAAAGGAGAAGTTATGTTACTTGAAAAACAAGAATTGTTAGGAATTTATGGAGGAGTAAAAACTGGCTTTTGGGCCGCGTTATCTGCAGGGGTTGTATTTATTATTGGAATTATAGATGGATACTTTAGACCATTGAATTGTCGTTAAGGAGGTTATAAGTTGATGAAAAAAGATGAACTATTATCCATTTATGGTGGTTCCGTTAGTTGGAATAGTACATTATTTAATGCCTTAGTTCGCGCAGCAAGTTTATTTTTAGAAATGGGGCGAAATGTAGGAAGCGCAGCTAGGAGAATTATAAGTGGAAGAGTATGTTCTATATAAGAGAAAATAACAAATTTTCTCTTTTTTTTATACATTTTTTGTTGCTCCCCTTAAAAAACAGTGATATAATACTTGTAGTTTTATGAAGGAGGTGTAATAATAATGAATAAAGTTGTTGTAAAAGATGGTAACGTAGATGGTGCACTTCGTACAGTAAAACTAAAAAATATTAAAGATGGTTCTTGGAAGAAACTTAGAAGTAAACAAGATGGATATATGAAACCTGGAGAAAGAAGAAGAGCGGCTAAAAAAGAAGGTATTAAAAATAGCCGTAGAAGAGAAAGAATGAATAATAGAGCTAGTTAAGGCTCTTTTCTTGTAAGGAGAGAAAATATGAGACAAAGAATATTAGATGATCTAGTAAAAGCAATGAAAGAAAAGGATAAAGAATTATTATCTGTTTTACGAATGGTAAAAGGCGCTATGATGTTAGAAGAAATTAATGTTAAAAGAGAGTTAAATGATTCTGAAGTTTTAATGGTTATTTCAAAGCAAATTAAGACTAGAAAAGATTCTATTGCAGAATTTGAAAAAGCAAATAGAACAGACTTAATAGAGAAAACACAAAGCGAAATTAATTTATTAGAAAAATATTTGCCAAAACAATTAACAGAAGAAGAAATAAAAAAAGAAGTAGAAAAAGTAATTGATATGGTTAAGCCAACAAGCTCTAAAGATATGGGAAAAGTAATGAAAGAACTTTCATCTTTAAGGGGAAAAGCAGATATGTCTTTAGTAAGTAAACTTGTGAAAGAAATGATGTAAACAAGAGTCATGCAATGGTTGACATTTGCATGACTTTCATTTACAATTTTATAGTAGAGGGATGATGTAGTATGGCAAAATTATATTTCAGATATGGTGCAATGAATTCTGGGAAAAGTACTTTGCTTATGCAAGTCGCATATAATTATGAAGAGAATAATCGTAAGGTATTAGTGATAAAATCAAAAATAGATACCAAAGGAGAAGATACTTTAGTTTCTAGAATTGGTCTTCAAAGAAAAGTAGATATCCTTCTTGATGAAAATGAAAGTTTAATGAGATATAAAAAGCAAATTCAAAACTGTAATGCTATTTTAGTAGATGAAGTTCAGTTTTTAAAAGAGAGTCAAATCGATGAACTATGGTATATTGCCCATGTATTTGATATTCCGGTGATTGGTTATGGTCTTAAAGGTGACTTTAAAACTAATTTGTTTGAGGGAAGTAAGAGAATGTTAGAACTTTCTGACGAGATAACAGAATTAGTGACCATTTGTAGTTGCGGAAAAACAGCTCGCTTTAATGCAAGAAAGGTTCATGAAAAATTTACTTTAACAGGAGAGCAAAATGTTATTGATGGAACAAAAGATATTACATATGTTCCTTTATGTGCCGATTGTTATATTAAAAAAGTTCTGAAAAAAACAAAACAATCATTTTAGTTAAAAGGAGGCGCTCTGTGAAAAGACATATTCCAAATATAATTACTTCACTTAGAATTATATTAACTATACCAATTATAATTTCTTTTTTATTTGAAAATTATACTCTTATGATTGTTTTAACGGTTATAAGTGCTTTAACAGATTGTCTAGATGGACTTTTAGCTAGAAGTTTAGATGCACAAACGGTATTAGGAGCAAAATTAGATGCGATATCCGATAAGCTTTTTGTTTTAACGTCTAGTTTATTTGTTATGCACTTTTCAGGAATTATTTTTATTATTCCATTAGCGTTAGAAGGTATTATTAGTATTATCAATGTAAAAAGATATTTTTGCGGAGAAAATGTTCATTCTAAAATGACTGGAAAAGTAAAAACATGGTTTTTATTTATTACTATGATTTTAGGTGTTTCTGTTTCGATATTAAATATTCCCAACATATTATTATATATATCTATGTTCTTGACGGTAATAGCTCAAATTTTAACTATAATTGATTATAAAAAAGAAGAAATAGAACATAAAAAACAATTACAAAAATTATCATTAGTATGATGATATAGGAAGTAATATACTTCTTTTTTTTGTAAAAAAATAAATTTTATTCATTTTTAAAGTTAATTATAGAATAATTTTTTAAAATTTAAAATTAATAAATTTAAAATCAAATTTCTATCTTTTTCATATTTCAAAACTAAGAATTCGTCGTTTGCAATTCCTTTTTTCCTTTGCTAAAATGCCATCAGAAAGGAGGAAAAACATGGAAGAAAATGAATTTGCTTTGGTTGATGTTTTGAATTTAGTAAGATCAAATAAAACACTAGCCACTCTTATCATCAAAAATGCTTTAGGAAAAGAAATAACAGAAGATGATATCAATTATGAATATGTAGATATAGGTAATCGCAAACAAAAAATGATTGTAATGAATGATGAACTTATCGATATTGTAACGATTGTTGAAACAGGACCTATTAAAATTACCGTTGGAAATGGTATAAAATTACAAGACGATGCCAAACTAGAAAACTATTCTAAATATCATCAAATTGCCTTTTATCGTTGTTTAGATGAAGAAGATGATAAAAATTTCTTTACCCAAAAATATATGGATTACAAAACCCCTAAAATAGCCTATATTTTTAATCCTAATGCGATGATAGAACTAGATTCAGAACAAATGACATTTGACAAAGATTTTTTATTGTTTAATAAAATTTTATTAGCATCTTCTTATGAAGAAATCGATGAAATTATTGATGAAAGTGAAGTTCTAAAAAAAATCTTCAAAAATGAAAAATAACATGAAAAACTCTATAATTTTTAGAGTTTTTTTGTTAAAATAAGAAAAGGTGGTAGTATGGATAAAAAATTAGAACTTTTATTAAACAAATTAAACATAGAAGATTTATCCTATTTTGAAGATGGAATATTAAAAAAAATTGTTTGTAACAAAAACAAAAATCATTATGTTTTTTATATAAAACTAAATGAAAATCTTCCTCTTTCTATATATGAGTCATTAGAAGAAAATTTAAAAAAAATTTATAATAAAGTAAAAACAAGTATTCATATAGAAACAGAAAAGATTAATTTAGATTATTTAGGAGAATATTACAGATATTTTATTAATCAATATAGTAAAGAATCTCCTTTAATAGAAGCTTTTCAAAATAATCCATTCCATGCCAATGGCGATATATTAGAAATAGAACTTCATAATAAAGCAGAAGAATTAAAATTTAATACGATTATAAAGAAATTAGAAACTAATTTACATCTTGTTGGTTATCCATTCAATTTAAAGACTATTGTAAACAAAGATGCATCAGAAGAATGGAACAATACGATAAAAGAAGACTTACAGAAAGAAGCACTTGCTTTTTCAAAGATACAAGTGCCAGAAGTAAAAGAAGAACCAAAAGACTTTAAGAGAAATTTTCAGGCTAAACCACTGATTATTCCTAATCAAGATGAAAACGTTATTATGGGAGCGAAAATAGATACACCTTTTGTTCCTATTAAAACGATTACTTCTCCTATGAATAATGTTACAATAGAAGCTTTTATTTATGCAGATGCAGACGTCTTACAGACCAAAACAGGCCTTCGCATTATGACTATTAAAGTTACCGATTTTGAAGATAGTTTATATGGAAAAATATTTATTAGAGATGATGAAGAATTTAAAATAATTTCTAAAGGAATAAAAAAAGGTAATTGGTATTTATTTAGAGGAAATGTAAAAGATGATCAATTTAGTAAAGAATTGACGATTACCTTAAGAGATGTTCAAAAAGTAGAAAAAGAAGCAGAAGAATGGATTGATGATGCAGATGTAAAGAGAGTAGAACTTCATGCTCATACTTTTATGAGTCAAATGGACGGACTAATCGATGAAAGTAAACTCGTAAATGCAGTAAAAAAATTAGGTCATAGGGCTATTGCTATTACAGATCATAATGGATGTCAAGCTTTTCCTCATGTTTATAACTTAGTTACAAGTATGAATAAAGGCGTAGAAAAAGAAGAAGATAAGTTTAAAGCAATTTATGGAACAGAACTTACAATGATTGATGATAGTGTTAATATTGTTTTAAGACCAAATGATACTGTTCTTTTAGATAACACTTTTGTTGTTTTTGACTTTGAAACCACAGGATTTAATGCTGGTGGAAAAGATTCTATTATTGAAATTGGTGCTGTTAAAATAAAAAACGGTGAAATAATTGATCGATATGATGAACTAATTAATCCAGGAAGACCATTACCAGAGAAAATAATAGAACTTACCAATATTACAGATGAAATGTTAAAAGATAAGGATACAGAAGAAAATGCTGTAAAAAGATTTAAAGAATGGTATGGAGATCTTCCTATGGTTGCTCATAATGCTAAATTTGATGTTTCTTTTCTAGAAATGGCCCATCAAAAATATAATTTAGGAGAATTTAAGAACCCTGTTATTGATACGTTAGAACTTTCTAGAACGCTAGATAATACATTTGCAAGACATAGTTTATCTGCTTTAGTTAAAAGATATAATGTTCCATGGGATGAAGATGCTCATCATAGAGGGGATTATGATGCAGAAGGAACAGCTTTAGTGTTTCATAAAATGATGAAAAAATTATATGATCGTAACTTAGAAAAAATGAGCGATTTGGATAAATTAGTTTCAAAGGATGAAATTCATAAGTATGGAAGGCCTTATCATATTAATATTTTAGCGTTAAATAAAAAAGGTCTTAAGAATTTATTTAAAATTGTTTCTTTAGCAAATACTACTTATTTATATAAAACACCAAGAATTTTAAGAAGTAAAATTAATGAACTTAGAGAAGGATTACTTATTGGTAGTGGCTGCTATGAAAGTGAAGTTTTTACAGAAGCTAGAAGTAAAAGTGATGAAGAATTATCCAATATTATTAATTTTTATGATTATGTAGAAGTTCAACCTCCAGAATGTTATAATCATTTACTTCAAATGGGAGACTTTGGAAGTGAAGGAGAACTTTTAGAAAATATTAAAAAAATTGTAAGAGTTACTGAAGATTCTGGTAAGATTATAGTTGCTACAGGAGATGTACATCATTTAAAAAGAGAAGATAAAATTTATAGAGAAATAATTGTTAATCAAAAAGTTCCGGGTGGCGGAAGGCATCCACTAGCTCGAAGTAATATTACATCAATTCCAAGCATGCACTTTAGAACAACAAAAGAAATGCTTAATGATTTTGCTTTTTTAGGAAAAGAAAAAGCTTATGAAATTGTTGTTGAAAATACAAACAAAATAGCAGATATGGTAGAAATCATTGAAGTTATCATTGAAACTGGTGGAGTTCCTTTTTCACCAAAAATTGATAAATCGGTTGAGACTGTTACCGATTTAGTTTATACAAAAGCTGAAGAATGGTATGGAAATCCACTTCCATATAATATTGAAGAGAGAATTGCCAAAGAACTATATGGTGATGGTGTTTTTGATGCTATTAAAGACGACTTAACGAAAGATAATGTTCAAGATGACTTTGAAAAAAAATCTTTTGCTTTATTACATGAAACGATTGTAAAAGGATTTGATGAAGTTAAAAGAATTATTGGAGATAATATTAAAAGAAATTCAGAAGAAAATATTAATGATGAAAATTTACAAAAACAAGTACAAAAAAAACTTGGTGGAATTATTGGTGGTGGCTTTGATGTAATATATCTAATTGCTCAAAAACTCGTAAAACACTCTAATGATGATGGATATTTAGTAGGTTCACGTGGTTCTGTAGGCTCCTCATTTGTTGCAACAATGATGGGAATTACCGAAGTAAACCCGCTACCTGCTCATTATAGATGTCCTAAATGTAAACATAGTATTTTTGAAATGAATGGAAAAGAACTTGGTGCAACGTATTCTTCTGGATTTGATTTACCAGATTTAGCTTGCCCAAAATGTAATACAAATATGATTAAAGATGGAAATGATATGCCATTTGCTACATTCTTAGGATTTAATGCAGATAAAGTACCAGATATTGATCTTAACTTTTCAGATTTAAATCAAGCAGATGCTCATGAATATACAAAAGTATTATTTGGTGTTGATAATGTATATCGTGCTGGAACCATTGGTACGGTAGCTGAAAAAACAGCTTTTGGTTTTGTAAAAGGGTATTGTGAAGATAAAGGTATTCACATGAGAACTGCTGAAATAGAAAGACTTGCTATGGGATGTACGGGGGTTAAAAGAACCACTGGTCAGCACCCAGGAGGAATTGTAGTTATCCCAGGATACATGGATGTTTTTGATTTTACTCCATTTCAATTTCCAGCAGATGATGTTACTTCTCCTTGGAGAACGACTCACTTTGATTATCATGCTATTGATCAAGATGTACTAAAACTAGATATTTTAGGTCATTCTGATCCAACTCAACTTCGTATGATTCAAGATATTTCAGGAATGGATATTACGAAAGTACCACTTGATGATAAGCCAACGATGGGCATATTCTTATCTCCAGAGCCTCTAGGCGTTACCAAAGAACAAATTATGAATGAAACAGGAACACTTGGTATTCCAGAATTTGGGACAAATTTTACAATATCGATGCTTGTCGATACGAAACCAACAACATTTGCTGAATTAATTAAAATATCAGGATTATCGCATGGTACAGATGTTTGGCTTGGAAATGCACAAGAACTTATTAGAAATAAAATCGTTCCTTTTAAAGATGTTATCGGGTGTCGTGATGATATTATGGTGTATTTAATGTATCATGGATTAAAACCTATCCGTGCATTTAAGATTATGGAATTTGTTCGTAAAGGAAAAGCAAGTAAAGATCCTGAAACTTGGAAGGGTATGGAAGAAGAGATGAAAGAAGCCGGTATAGAAGATTGGTTTATTAAGTCATGCCAAAAAATAAAGTACATGTTTCCAAAGGCCCACGCAACCGCATATGTTACTTCAGCATTTCGTATTGCTTATTTTAAAGTTCATCATCCAGCATGGTATTATGCATCTTGGTTTACTTCAAAAGCAACTGACTTTGATGTAGATGCTATGATTAAAGGCTATGATACTATTAAAGATAGAATGAATGAAATTTTAAATAAAGGAAGAGATGCTACAAATAAAGAAATGGGTCAACTTGAAAGTCTTCATTTAGCTTTAGAAGCAACAGCTAGAGGTATTAAATTTGAAAACGTTAGTTTAAAGTACAGTGATGCTAAAATGTTTATGGTAAAAGATGATAAGTCTATTTATCCATCATTTGCTTCTATTGATGGATTAGGTGAAATGGTTGCAAAAAAAATTGTTGAAGAAAGAGAGAAAAGTCCATTTTTAAGTATTGAAGATTTGCAAAAAAGAGCAAAGATTTCAGGAACCATTATTGATAAAATGAGAATGATGGGAATTTTAGATGGGATGGATGAATCTAGTCAATTATCATTATTTTAAAAAATATGTAAAGTTAAGTTTGTTCTTAACTTTTTTTCTTCACAACACTTTTAATAAATGATAAAATGAACATAGGAGGATTTATATGAAAATAACTAAAAATGTAGATAGAAATATATTTAGGGGATATGATATTAGAGGAGTATATCCAGAAAATTTAACAGAAGATGTTGCTTATACTGTTGGAAAGGCATTTGGAACGCATATTTTACACATTGGAAAAAAGAAATGTGTTGTGGGACATGATAATAGAATATCATCTGAAAGTTTGACAGAAGCTTTACTTAAAGGAATATTAGAAACTGGAGTAGATGTGACTTATTTAGGTTTAGTTACAACTCCAATGTACTATTATGCATGTATTTTACTTCAAATACCATCTGGTGTCATGGTGACTGCTAGTCATAATCCAAAAGATGATAATGGATTTAAATTTGCTTTTGATGAAAGTGGAAATGCTAAAGGAAAAGAGATACAAGATTTTTATGAAGAAGTTATCAGTGGTAATTTTAAAGAAGGAAATGGAACTTTAAGTCAATATAATATAAAAAATGAATATATAGAACTTATGAAAAAAAGTTTATCCTTTGGAAAGAAAAAAATAAAAGTAATTTTAGATCCAGGAAATGGAACAACAAGCATTATTGCAAAAGAAATCTATTCTAAATTTCCATTAGATATAAAAGTAATCAATGGAAAAAGTGATGGTACTTTTCCACACCATCATCCAGATCCTTGTGTAGAAGAAAATTTAGAACAATTAAAAAAAGCAGTTTTAAAAGAAAAAGCAGATATTGGTATTGCTTTTGATGGAGACGGAGATAGACTTGGTGTTGTAGATGAAAAAGGAAGATATATTCCAACCGATCAATACATGATTATTATCATTCGTGATTTAATAAATAAAGTAGAGAAAAAAGAATTCTTATATGATGTAAAATGTTCTAAAGCATTAGAAGATGAAATAGAAGCATTGGGTGCTAAAGGAATATGTTACAGAACAGGAAACTCATATACGAAAGCAGCTTGCAAAGAATATGATGTTCCATTTGGAGGAGAATATTCTGGGCATGTATATTTTAGAGATAAATTTCCAGGCTTTGATAGTGGATTATATGCAGGACTTAGAATCTTAGAAATACTTTCAAATACAAATAAAAAAACTAGTGAATTACTTAAAAATGCACCAAAATATTATTCTACTCCAGAACTTAAATTTTCATCACCGGATGATAAAAAGAATGCAGTAATAGAAAAAGTAAAAGAATACTGCGAAAATCAAAAATATAAGATTCTTACTATCGATGGAGTAAAAGTATTATTTGATGATGGTTTTGCACTTATTAGAGTATCAAATACAGGTCCTAATATCACAGCTCGCTTTGAAGCTAAAAACAAAGAAAGATTATCAGAAATAGAAAATGAATTTACAAATTTAATTCACTTATATAATTGACAATTAAAAAAAACTTTCCTATAATTTTTATAGGAGGGTTTTATTATGACAGAAGATACGTTTAAAAAAATTTGTTCATGTTTTAAGTATTGTTTTTTAAAAGAAGTGAACATTCAAGATTTGAAAGATAATTTATATGAATTACAAAAAAATGAAAAATATCATGTTGTTTTAAATAATGATGAAAAAACAAAACACGAATATGATTGTATGTTAGATGAATTCATAAAAAAATTTGAAGAAAATCAAATGGTTTTGAAAAATAAAGATTATGTGTATATATTAGATTCAAATCCAATATTTAAAAAAACAGAAAAAGAATTTAATGTTCAAGAAAGAAAATTATATTTGGGAATTGTTCAAGATTTTATTAAATTAAATTGCAAAAAATATCAAGAAAAAGATGAAATAAAAGTATATACAATGAAGCAAAAAGATATATTATTTGATATTATTCAAGAAATTATTGAACTTAGTTACAAAAAGTCTGAGGAAAAAGATGAAACAAAAGTATATACAATAAAACGTAGTATTCGGATTCCAAAAAATCTCTTATAGAGATTTTTTTGTTTAGAAAAAAGATTTTAAACCAATATAAAAATGGTGAAGAAAATGAATCTTTTAATTACAGGAGCAAGTAATGGTATTGCTGGTGATGTAATCGAAAAAATAAAATACAAAAATATAGATATTTATCCTACGGTACATACCTATAAAGAATATATAAATTTATCCAAAAAATATCAAAACTATCATAATATTCATCCTATGAAATTAGATGTAACAAATGCAAAAGATAAAGAAAAATTAAAAAATATGGATATTGATATTTTGCTTTGTAATGCTGCTGTTGGTTATGGAGGAAGTATTAGTGAAATTTCAGTAGATCTGTTAAGAGAAAATTTTGAAGTAAACGTCTTTTCAAATTTTGAAATTGTTCAAATTATACTAAAAAAAATGATTCAAAAAAAACAAGGTCGAATTATTATGATGAGTTCTATGGCTAGTACATTTCCAATACCTTTTTTAGGAGGATATTCAGCTACTAAAGCAAGTATTTCCATACTTTCAAAAGCACTTAACAGTGAACTTAAATACCTTGACGTAAATATTCCTGTAATTATTATAGAGCCAGGATTATATAAGACTGGTTTTAATGAAGTAATGTTAGAAAATAAATATGATTCTTTTGACTCATCTTATTTTAAAGAAATAGAAAAAACTATAAGAAAAAGAGAAGAAATAATGAAATATTTTCAAAAAAAAGATTTAAATAGTATTACAAAAAAAATAGTAAAAGCAATTTTTAAAATGAAACCAAAAAAAATCTATAGGGCACCTCTTTTACAAAAGATAGGCATTTTTATTTACAAAATAGTAAGTTAAAAAAGATTTTTGCCCTTTGATATGGTATAATAAAATAAGAGGAGGTATGGTCTATGACACCACATATAGAAGCTAAAGAAGGTGAAATTGCAAGCATTGTTTTAATGCCTGGAGATCCAAAAAGAGCAGAATTTATTGCTAAAACATATTTAAAAGATTATAAATTAGTAAATACGGTAAGAGGTATTTTAGCTTTTACAGGTATTTATAAAGATACGAAAGTAACAGTAATGGCATCCGGAATGGGTATGCCTAGTATGGGAATTTATTCTTATGAATTATATAAATTTTATAATGTAGATACTATTATTAGAATTGGTAGTGCGGGTTGTTATGATGAAAATCTAAACGTATATGATGTGTTACTTGTTTTAGATTCATATACCGACAGTAGTTTTGCTAAAGTTCAAAATGGTAGTGAAGAAAATATTTTATCTTCATCAAATGAAATTAATCAAAAAATAAAAGAAAGTGCTAAAGAATTAAACATAAATCTTCATGAAGGAAGAGTTTATTCTAGTGATGTATTTTATAAAGAAAATGATGATTACATTTATAAAAATAAAGAAAAAAAGTGCTTAGCTGTTGAAATGGAAAGTTTTGCACTATTTCATAATGCCAAAATATTAAATAAAAATGCTGCTTGTATTCTTACGATTTCCGATCACTTTATAACAAAGGAGGAAACAACAAGTGAAGAAAGAGAAAAATCATTTACAAACATGATTGTATTAGCACTTGAAGCAGCTAGAAAGGTATCCTCATGAATTATAAGAAAATAAAATTACAAAACTTTAATTTACACACGATTCAAACTAATAAATTTAAAACTATTACTATAAAAATTAATTTTAAAAGACCCCTTAAAAAAGAAGATATTACAAAAAGAAATATATTAAGTGAACTACTAATTAAATCAACCAAAAAATATCACTCAGAAAGATTACTATCTATCGCTACAGAGGAATTATATGGAATTAATTATAGTTCCTATTCTTTAACTTCTGGTAGATATGGAATTTTAGGTTTTAACTTTAGTTTTTTAAATGAAGAATATACAGAGACAGGCATTATAAAAGAAGTTATTGAATTTATTAAAGAAATTATTTTTAATCCAAATATAGAAAATGATGCTTTCGAAGAGAAATCTTTTTCCATCGCCAAAAATATAGTTAAAGACGACATTGAAATTACAAAAGAAAATCCAAATCAATATAGTTTAAATCGTATGTATGATTTGTTAGATGAAAAGTCTTTTCTTTCTTATCATCCAGAAGGTGACTTAGAAGACTTACAAAAGGTAACAAGTAAAAATTTATATGATTTTTATAAGGATATATTACAAAATGATATGATTGATATTTTTGTCTTAGGTGATTTAAAAGAAGAAAATATCCATGAAATAAGTAAATTGTTTCACTTTGAAGAAAGAAAAACATATAAACAGTCTCATTATATAACAGATGTTTTAAGAAGAGAAAAAGTAAAAGAAGTAAAAGAAAAAAGTACGTTTACACAAAGTAAAATGTGTATTGCGTATAATTTAAATGATTTAAGTGATTTTGAAAGAGATTATGTAAGTTATATTTATTCCTTTATTTTGGGTGGAGGAGGAGACTCTAAACTATTTAAAATCGTAAGAGAAAAAAATTCTCTGTGTTATAGTATTTCTTCTTTTATAAATCGCATTTATAGTTTAATGACCATAAGATTAGGGTTTGATCAAAAAAATTATGATAAAGTACTTATAAATATAGAAAAATGTTTAGATGATATGAAAAAAGGTAAATTTGATGAAAAAGCTATTAAAAGAGCTAAATCTATGTATAAAAATAGTTTAAGAGAAATTTATGACAGACCTTATAGTATTTTAAACATGTATGCTTCCAAAGAATATTTAAAATTAGATGATATTGAAGAAAGAGAAAAAAAGATTGAAAAAGTAGATAAAAATAGTATTGTAGAGTTTGCTAAAAAAGTAGAGGAAAACCTTATCTATTGCTTAGAAGGAGGAAGTCATGAAGAGAAAACTAAATAAACTAGATTTAAATCTTTACTCTGAAACGATAGATAATGGACTTAATGTTTACGTCATACCTAAAAAAACTCGTAATATATACGCTACTTTTACAACGAAATACGGTTCTATGATTAATGAATTTATACCTACTCATAAAAAAGATTATCAAAAATATCCAGATGGAATTGCTCATTTTTTAGAGCATAAAGTTTTTGAACAAAAGGATGGAGAAGATCCATTTGCTTTTTATGAAAAAAGAGGAGCTTCTTCAAATGCTAGTACAACGACTGACCGAACGACATATTTATTTTCTGGAACGGAAAAATTTAAAGAAAACTTAAATTATTTATTAGACTTTGTCCAAAGCCCTTACTTTACAGAAGAAAATGTTGAAAAAGAAAAAGGCATTATCAAAGAAGAACTTGATATGTATGAAGATGATCCTTATACTGTTTTGTATGATAAAAGCTTATTTAATACATTTAAAAAACATCCCATTAGAATATCGGTTGGTGGAACAAAACAAAGTATCAAAAAAATAACAAAAGATATGCTTTATGAATGTTACAATACTTTTTATCATCCATCTAATATGTTTTTAATTGTTACTGGTAATGTAAATCCTAAAGAAGTATTTGAAATTGTAAAAGAAAATCAAAGTCAAAAAGATTTTAAAAAAATGGATAAAATTAAGATTAAAAATCCTATGGAACCAGATGAAGTTTATAAAGAAAAAGAACATATTTCCTTTGATGTAGTAAAACCTAAAGTTTCATTTAATATTAAAATAAATATTGAAAATTTAGATTACTCTTTATTTGAAATAAGAAATTATCTCTTTTATTACTTTGATTTAAAATTAGGAGTTACAAGTGAATTTTCAGAAAAATTAAAACAAGATGGTATTATTCATTATGATATTGGTATTAATATGGTTCAAACAGATAGACATATCGCAATATTACTTTTAGCTGAAACAGATAAACCAGATGAATTTATCGATAGAGTTGAAAAAGAAATACAAAATAAAGAAATTTTAGAAAAAGACTTTGAAAGAAAGAAAAAAGCATTAATATCTAGTTATATTATGGTAGGAGATAGTATTTATAATTTGAATTCTAAAGTTATGAATAATATTATTCGGTATAATGAAGTGTATACAGATGATTTTTCAATGATAAAAAAATTAAATACAAAGGATGCTAATAATTTATTAAAACAAGTTGATTTTAAAAATACAAGTTCTATTATTATGCAAAAAGAAAAATAATAAAAATAGAAAAAGGTCGCTGAAAATGGAAGAAAGTCAAAAAATATCTTTTCCAAAAGGTTTTTTTACGCAGTCTAGACCTCAAATTAGTACTAATGAATCTTTAAAAGGGGGTAAAGCATTTTGTTGGAGTGAAAGTGTCTTAAAAGGAAAAAGTAAAGTAATACTAACAACTGTAAAAAAATAGTTTTGTCATTAATTTAGATTTTATTTGTAAATTAGAAGGAGGAATTTGACTTCCTTTTATTTTTCATCAAAAATTCATTGTTTTTTTAATTATTTTATTATAAAATTTTAGTAGTAGGTGATGCTATGAAAAAATGTGTTATTATTTATAATCATCAAAGTGGTAATCATCATGTGAGTGAAAAAAGTTTTTACCATGTCTTAGAAAAGTATGATTATACAACAACAATTATTCATACAAAATATAAAGGTCATGCCAGAGAAATTGTAGAACATTTAGATGATGCAGATTTAGTCATATCTGCTGGTGGAGATGGAACTTATAATGAAGTTATTACAGGTAATTTAAATCGTAAAAAACCGTTTTTAATAGCAAATCTTCCAATTGGTACAACAAATGATGTAGGCAATATGTATGGATATACCAAAGATACATTAAAAAACTTAGAATTAGTATTAAATGGAGTTGTTAAGGAAGTAGATATTCCTAAAATAAATGGACATGTTTTTACTTATGTAGCAAGTTTTGGAAATTTTATGAATATTGCTTATGAAACACCTAGACTACTTAAAAGTAAATATGGAAGACTCGCATATATTATTTATGGCATTAAAATAATAAAAGATAATAGTTTAAAACTATATGACGTAACTTATGAAATAGATGGAGTAAAATGTTCTGGAAAATACTCGCTTATTTTTATTACAAGTAGTACTAGAATAGGCGGAGTAAATGATATTTTTGAAGATGTTAAATTAGATGATAAAAAATTTGAAGTTGTTTTATGCAATTTAACTTCAAAAAAAGATTTAGCTAAAAACTTTTTACTATTACCAGTAAAACACATCGAAGAAATTCCAGGATTTACAGTATATAAAGCAGGCAGATTTAAAATGAATATTACAAATACTCAAAATACATCATGGTGTATTGATGGAGAAAAATTAGAAGATGAACAGCATTCATATGATTTAACTATTTCAGATACTATGAAATTATTAGTGCCTAAAGTGAATGTAGATCGTTTATTTATGAATAAAGATTAATGGATGTGATAGAATGAAAAATATTTTAAGCAAAATAAAAAGTGATAAAAATATTGTTCTATCTTTTTTCTTGCCTATTTTAATTTTTTTAGTATATTTTATTTTATATAAAATGCATTATAAAGACTTTTTTGTAGCAGATTTACATGAACAATATAGTAATTTTTTCTATTACTATAAGGATGTTTTAAATGGAAATGCTTCTATCTTTTATTCTTTTTATAAAGGATTAGGTGGAAGTATGCTAGGTACTTTTATTTATTATTTATCCTCACCACTTAATTTGTTATTAATATTTGTACCTAAACATCATATACAAATTTTTATGGTAATGCTTATTTTTTTTAAAATAGCTCTTTCTAGTACTACGATGTATATTTATTTAAAACACCATTTTAAAGAGAAAATAAATCTTATTTTTCCATTATGTTATGCAATATCTGGATATATAATCATGTATTATTTTAATATTATGTGGCTGGATGTAGTATATTTATCTCCTTTAGTACTTCTCGGTATTGATAAAATAATAGAGAATGAAGATATAAAATATTATATGATATTTTTATTCTTAACTATTATTTCTAATATATATATTTCTTTTATGCTATGTATCTTTTCATGTTTATATTTTTTCTATCAATACTTTTTATTAGAAATAAAAGATAAAAGAAAAATTCTTTTATTTTTTAAAAGTTCTTTAATTACAGGATTACTGTGTTCCTTGATAATTATTCCGTTTGCAGTAGAGCTATCAAATGTTTATAGAGTAGGTAAAGGTATGCCTAATTCTTTTACAATTATCATAAAAAACTTTTTTGAGATGTTTTCTTCCTTTTTTCTAAAATTACCAGATAAACAAATGGCTTATTGGAATCCTAATGTATATTTTAGTATTTTTATGTTTGTTTTAGTTATTCTATATTTTTTTAATAAGAATATTCATAAAAGAAATAAAAAGATAAGTTTTATCTTCATCATTTTATTTATATTAAGTTATAGTATTCCATTTATAAATTATATATGGCATGGATTTTCTAATACAATTATTTATGGATATCGTTATTCTTTTTTGATAACTATATTTTTAATCTTCCTTTCTTATGAATCTTTTAAAAATATTAAATTTATAAATAAAAGAGATTTATTAATATGCTTTATTATAACTATATTTTTTTATTTGTTGTCTTCATTATATTTACATAAATTAAATAATTTAATAATTATTAATTTATTTTTTATAGTTAGTTATTTTTTATTTATAAATATTCATAGGAAATATAATAATAAATATTATATGCTATGTTTAAGTTTTATGGTAATCCTAGAACTATTTATAAATATAAAAGTAACTTTTATTACTAATAAAAATTTAGAAAAAACATTTAATGTATATGATGAAAAGTATGGTTTATGTGAAAGATTAGGAAAGTTAAATGTTTTTAGAATCGAAGGAGAAGTTTTTAATACAGATGAAAACTTAATATGTGGATATGGAAAAATAAGTGAATTTAATACTATGAATGATAAAAAAGTTGACCTTTTTTTAAAATACTTTGGTATAGATATTTTTAGTTCATATATTCGAAATCATGTTGAGATATCAAAAATTTTAAATTCTATTCTTAATATTGATTATATTTATTCTAAAGAGGATATCAGTGATTTTTATGAGCTAGTTGATACTTTTTATATCAAAAATCAAAAATATTATTTATATAAAAACAATTCACTTAATATAGGATTTACCTTTAAAGAAAAAAAATATCAGTTATATTATAAAAATAATTTTGAATATCAAAATACATTTATAAAAAAAATGACAGGTATAGATATATATCAACCTTGTGATATATCAAAAGTAAATAAAAATACTTTTTTAATAAATATCAATAATGATTCTCCAGTTTATTTAAATTATAAAAACAGGTATGATATGGATATTTATGTTAATAATAAAAAATTAAATATTAATAAGCATGAAGAAAATGAATTAGATTATAAGAATGGAAATATTTATATACCAAACATTTATGAAAATCAGAAAGTTACATTAAAACTAGATACAGAGGAAAATATTAATGAAAAAGAGTTATTAGTATATTATTTAGATATGAATAAATTCAATAAAGTGATGGATATTTTATCTAAAGAACAATTAAATAATATAAAAATTTATAAAAATAAACTAGAGGGAAATATCAAAGTAGATAATAATAAATCTTTATTTTTATCAATTCCATATAGTAATAATTTTATAGTTTATGTAGATAATCAAAAAGTAAAATATAGAAAATTGTTTGATACTTTTTTAGGAATAGATTTAAAAAAAGGAAATCACAATATAAAAATTATTTATTTTCCTAAATACATTTTTTATGGAATCTTTTTATCAAGCATTACTTTAGAATATTGTTTATTAAAAATGTATAAAAAGTATAAAAAAACAAATAATAATAGTAAAAAAGTGTAAACTTTTTTAAAAAAACTATATTTTTTTTAGAAATATGGTATAATTATCTTAGTATAGTAGCGAAGGGTGGTGAGAGAATGAAAGAAGCATCAGGAGAAGCAAATATGACAGTTATTACGATTGTTTTAATCGGTATTGTTGTTGCAATTGCTACACCACTTATTACTAATTTAATGAATAATGCATCAAGATCTGCTTGTTGTCAATCAAATGGTGGAATATGGAAAAATAATCAATGTACAGCTGCAAATGGTGGAGGAACTATAAGTACTGTGTGCAAATAGTTTGTTAATTTATATAAGGAGGTAAAATATGAATGTTTTAATCAGTAACAAAGCTACAGATATGTTTCAGTCTTTAAATATAGATGTTATGAAGTCTTTAGTAGGTGAATTTTCAATTGATGAAATAATCGCTACTTTTAAAAATTTCTATTTTCAAAGAATGATTTTAGATATTACAGCTATAGAAAATTATAAAGATATTGAAACTTTACAAAAACTATCTGTAAACTTTGATATGAATAAAATAATTCTTGTTTTGGATGATTCAGAAGAAAGTTCTGCTCCAACATATTTGTCTTCCTTAGTCTCTATGGGAATTTATAACTTCACAAAAAATTTGGATGGAATAAAATATTTAATTGATCATCCAAATAGTTATAAAGATGTTGCTCAGTATCAGCAAATACA
>CACZQZ010000010.1 GCA_902783405.1 uncultured Erysipelotrichaceae bacterium | reverse complement strand
TTATCTAGAGGATGCAGCGTTCAAGATATAGTAGGTGTTGTTGCAATTACCGCTTTGCAAGCAAAATAGAGTTTTTAAAACTCTATTTTTTTAAATGATTTGTATATTTTATAAAAGCTGTTGGTATAGAATAATGCATAAACAAATCTTGGATAGATACCCAAAGATAACCTTTTATTTTTTTATTTAAATAAATTTCATAACCAATCATATTCCATTCTATATGAGAAAATAAGTGTTTCGATTCTTCTAATTGAATTAACTTTAAATAAGATATTTTTTTATCTTCTAAATACTTTATCATTTGCTTTTCTGTTAATTTTTTTTGAACATTTGGATATTCATACAAAGATGCTAAAAGTCCCTTATCTGGTCTTTTTAAAATAGCTACCATATCTTTATAGCGATAAATAATAATTGTTTTTTCTTCTATTTTTCTTGATTGTTTTCTATATTTAATTGGTAATTTGTCTACTTTATTTTTTTGATATGCTCTACATAATTTTTGTATTGGACATAAACTACATTTAGCATCTTTAAAAGTACAAATACTAGAACCTAAATCCATTAAAGATTGATTAAAATCTCCTGAATCATGAATTAAATTTTTACTTAATTTTTCAAAGTATTCTTTTTTAACTTGATCCTTTGACATATCACGTTCATCTAAATTGACTCTGGATAAAATTCTAAGTGCATTTCCATCAATAGCAGGTACATTTTCTTTAAATGCAATAGATGCAATTGCTCCTGCTGTATAAAATCCAACTCCTGGTAATTTTATAAGTTCATCGTATGTTTTTGGAAAATTCCCATTATATTTTTCCATTAATTCTTTAGCACACTTTTGCATATTTCGAACTCTACTATAATAACCAAGGCCTTCCCATAGTTTTAAAAGAACGTCTTCATCTACGTTTGCTAAAGCTTCTACATCTGGCAAAGTATTTATAAATCTTTTAAAATATGGAATGACTGTTTCTACTCTTGTTTGTTGTAGCATTATTTCAGATACCCATATGTGATAAGGATTATTGGTTCTTCTCCAAGGTAAATCTCTTTTATTCAAACTATACCAATATAATAATTTTTCTATCATTTCTTTATTCATAATATCACTCATATTTATCATACCATATTTTCCTTTTCTTTTTTGAATAATTTATGTATAATAAAGGTGAAATGTCTTAGTAGCTCATTTGGATAGAGCAATAGCCTCCGACGCTATAGGTAGTAGGTTCGAATCCTATCTAAGACACCAGATTGATGGAGAAACTCGAACTTTTCGAGATAATAGTAAAACGACTTGAAAAAAAGTCGTTTCTATGTTATTATGAATATATCAAGGAAACTTGTATAAAATTAAAAAAGAGGAACACTTGGGTAGCAAGTGAATGTCTCCTCTAAATGTAATTTGGAATTGACACTCAATCAGTGCTGATTAGAGTGTCATATTTTTATTGCTATTACCAGTAAGGTAAGGAGTAATAAAATGATAGCAATAAGTCGAAGAACTTTTATTATAAAAGTTCTTTTCTTCATTGTATCCCTCCTTTCTTAAGATTGGAGGACGACACTCACATCAAATGTTCCTAAGTTAATTATAACAAACGTTTGTTCTACACTCAATATAAAATAATATTTTGTAGAAATAAAATATACTATTAATATAAAACCATTAAATTCATTTATTCACCTTTTTTTATCATTTCCATATAGTACTAAAGGAGGTATTTTATGGAATATGACTATAACTTTGGAAACAATTACTATAAATATTTTGGTGATAAAGGTATAAAGAGTACGGTATATAATATTCTAGCCCCTGCTCAATCACAAGATGAACAACCGGGAATGGAATATGAAATGGTTCCACTTCCAATCTTTGATAATCCTAATTATAAAGGAAGTGGCAAATTAAAAGGAAAAGTTGTGATTATAACAGGAGGAGATAGTGGTCTTGGAAGAGCTGCTAGTATTGCATTTGTTAAAGAAGGAGCTAAAGTTGTTATTGTCTACTATGATGAGCATAAAGATGCGAAAGATACAGAAGAATATATTCAAAAACTAGGAGGAGAATGCATTCTTATTTCTGGTAATATTGCAAACCATAACTTTTGTAAAAATGTTGTAAAGCAAACATTAGAAAAATATGGTAAAATTGATGTCTTAGTGAATAATGCTGGGGTACAATATCAACAAGATAAGTTAGAAAATATTACAGATGAACAATTTGATTGGACAATGAAAGTTAATATTTATGGAATGTTTTATCTAACAAAAGAAGCACTTCCTTATTTAAAAAGTGGAGCATCCATTATTAATTTATCATCAGTGACAACATTCTACGGTGATCCACAACTTATCGATTATGTTACAACAAAAGGAGCTATTGTGGGATTTAC
>CACZQZ010000009.1 GCA_902783405.1 uncultured Erysipelotrichaceae bacterium | reverse complement strand
CCTAAGGTCGGACTTGAACCGACACGAGGGTTGAATCTCGCAGGATTTTAAGTCCTGTGCGTCTACCTATTCCGCCACTCAGGCATCGAGTCTTTTTTGCGTTGACTAGTTAATTATATACTAAAAAAAACAAAATATCAACCTTTTTTATTAAAAAATATGAAAAAATTTAAAAAATTAATTATTATTTTAGTAGTAAAAAAATACTAAACAATTGACAAAATTTGAAACTCTTTATATAATTAGAATAGATATAATTGAAAATAGAGGTGGTTGGCAATGATAAGTTACAACAATAGTGATGTAGTTCAATGTTTAAGACAATATGATATGTTTGCTAATAGTTTAAATTTGATTAGAAGTACTGATGAAAGAAGTATGATTGTTAAGCAATTAACTAAGTTAGAGGAAAAAATAATCACATTAACTAATGCTGAATACGAAGAAGAATATTATGAATTGATGGGAAAAGAATGTGGATTATTGGAAGAAGAAAAAAATAGAATTGCAGCACTTATAGAACTTATAAATCAAAGATTATCTTATGTTGAGAAAAGATGTAACAATCATTATCAACTTACTGGAGAGAGTATAGATGTAAATGATGTACTTGGGGCATCTGAGCTTGATGAATTGGAAAATAAACTTAAAATAATTGATAAATATAGTGAAAATGTTCGACAAGAAGCGTTACTTGAGGAAGATATAAAATCACTTACTAGTAAAATATCTTTAGCTAGTGAAAAAATAGATATCAATAAATCTTTAAATTTAGAATTAGAAACAACTTTTAAGAAAATATTGAATGATGCATTTTCTAAATTAGGATTATATGAACTTTTGGATAATAGAAATAATATTGAATATGATTATTATGAAACTGAAAAACTATTGACATTAGCACAACTTAATTATGAAACTGCTAAGAATTCTCATCTTGATATTTTAGCTGATTGTCAAGAAATGCTAAATGATGTTTCAAAAGATTACACTAAATATAAAGATCAAATAAATATTTTAAAATTGATTGATATTTATGAGAATGATGTAAATGATTATAATGAACTTTTAGCTAAAAGAAGAGAAGTTAATGATATTTTAAAAGGAATTAAAAATGAAGAGTTGTTGGACTTGATATCAGATACAGTTTCAAAACAGTATAATACAATAATGATGGAAGAACAAGATATTAATACTTTTAATGATTTAGCATTAGAAAAAGAAAGAAAATTAGAAACACTTTCTGAAATTAGAGATGAAAATAATAGTGAAGAATTTCAAAGTGTTTTAAAAGTATTAATTGAAAATGAAAAGAAAAAACAAGAGAAATTACTAGAAGAACAACGTAAGATAGAGGAAGAAGAAAAAAAGAGAAGACAAGAAATAGAAAGAAAGAAACAAGAAGAAATATTAAAAAAACAAAAAATAATTGAGGAAGCTAGAAAGAAAGAAATAGAAAAACGTACTAAGAAGTTATTGGAAGAACAACAAAATTCTGTACTTCAAGGTAGAAAAAAGGATAATAATGTTAGCTTTGAAACAATTAAAGATGTTTCTTTAGAAAACGAGCAAAATGATGAACATGAAGAAATTGTTCAAGAGAAACCAGTTATGTCCCGTGAAGAAAGAAATCATAAAATGAAACTAAATGATTTAAATAACAAAGATGATGATAATGAAGAACAAGAACTTAAGTTAAAAAATGATGAATTTTTGTTTAAAAATAAGGTAGATATAGAAAAGGAACTTTTTGAAGAATTTAATAATAAAAATGTAAATACTATTACTCATCATGATGATAATGATGATGCTTTTGTTAGCAAAAATGAAAATAAAGATGATGATAGTGACAATGATTTAAATAACATATCTTTATTTGGTGATAAAGTTGAAGAAGAGGATAAAGGTAATAGTTTATTAAATAAAATTGAGAATAAAATGAGTAATAATAGTTTTCCAGATATGTCAATAGATGAATATATGAAAAATTTTGATGAAGATAAGCTTGAAAAAAGTGATACTTTGAGTGATTTTGGAGATGAATTTCCTACTATTCCAATGTAATTTATAGAACTGGAGGTGAAGAATAATGTCAGTTATTGATGAAAACAAATTAAAGCTTTTGAAAATGAAAGAAAGATTACTAGAAATTTCTTTTGATAACAGAAACAGTGTTTTGGCTGATTATAAGTTAATTGCTATGGAAATTGACAATATTTTATATAAATCAATTACTGATATAATTAAGAGTAATGTTAGTTATACTGATAAACCTTTAGAAGAACAATTGGAATTATTTTTAAAAATAGAAAAAGAATATGCTGATTATGATAAATTTCAGCAAGATATAAAGAATGTTTGTAAAAAATATAATGATGATGTTAATTTATCTGATATAGATAGTATTTTAATTGAAGAAATAAGGAAAAAAATACAAAGCATTAAAAAGTATTTAAGTAATAAAAAGAATTTAGAAGAAAATAGAAAAAAATTAGACGAATTAAATACTGAGTTAATTAATGAAGATAAAAAAATGACTTCTTTTAAAAAAAGAATCGATGATATGGATGCCGAATTAAAACTTGCAGTTTTAAAAACAGAAGGTAGAATTTATAATTCTTCTTCTCAAATAGAGTATGCTGATATTTCATTAGAGGCAGATAATCTTGGTTTAAATTTAAGAAATTTGCTAGATGATGATTCACTTTTAGAAGAAGAATTAAATAAAGCTTTAGCTGAATTAAAAGATGCAGAGGATGAATTAAAGACGGCACAGATATGTTATGATAATAGACCTAATATTAATTATAAAGATATATATTTATCAATAAGAGAAGATGCTGTTAAGAAGAAATATAGATTTTTGTTTTTAAAAATTATAAGTGTTATATGTAAGCATACTGATTCTTATGATGAAGCTTATGAAAAAAGGATTCAACTTATTTCTTTGATAAAAGATAGAAGTGATTTATTAAAACAATTAAATGTTAAGTATTTATATGATCCTTTTGACAGGATAGGTCTTAAAGAGCAAACTGAAGTAATTGTCGCATATGGCAACAATTCTTCTAAAGTAAAAGATATACGTAAACAGATAGAAGAAGTAAGTTCTAGTAGTGATTTAATGGAGACTGAAAATATTGATTTAAATGATTATTTAAGCAAAAATATTGATTTAATTAGGGATAATACTTTATTTAAAGATATTATTGATAAAGAAAAAATAGATTTAAGAGGTATTACTTATGAAGATGATACTTTAAAAAGGAAGTATGCTAGTAATCAGGTTGTTAGTGTAGATGCTTTACCATTTCATTTTATGACTAATAGAGCTAAGGAAAAAGCTAATGGAGTTGTCAATAGAGTTTATGAAATGATGTTTAATATTGATAATGAAAAGACTTCAAGTGTAAATTCTTCTTCTTTGGTTAATCCACAATTAGTTATTGAACCTACTAGTGATAATGAATTAACTAAACCATTTGATAGTACTAAAGAAACTGTATCTGATAATTTTGAAACAGAGGATGAAGTATTTTTAGATTTGCCATTTACGATTGATGTTGTTTCTCCTGAAGAAAAAAATGATAGTATACAAGAGCAACACGATGAAGTTACCACAAATACTGTAGGAGATGACATTTCAGTTTCGGTAGAAGATAAGCAATCAGAACCACCATTATTTCAAGAAGTACAGCCTTTTGAAAATATTTCATTATTTGATGATAAATATGATGATGGGTTAATTTTTGATAATAAATTAGTATTAAAAGATGATAATGTAAAAAAAGAAAATGAGACTAAGCTTAATAATCCTGTTATACAAAATTTACATTTAGAGAATAAAGAAAATGGTTTTAGTGAAGATGTTATGCCTGATGCTTTTTGGACTGTTAAAGAGGAAGAACCTGATTTAAATGAAGATAATAAGTTATCTTTTGATGAACAGATTGCTGCACTTGTTGAGAGTGAAGATAATTCAAAGGTAAAGAAATTAGTTGCTTAGGAGGAAAAAGATGAAATTAGAAGTTAATAAAATTGTAACACTTGGAAATAATGAAGAATATTTAGTTATTGATATGGTAGAGAAAGATAATGAAGAATATTATTATATTGCACAGGTTAATGAAGATGGTACAGATATTAAAGATAATTATAAAATAGTATGTGCAACATATAAGAATGGAGATATCTTTTTAGATGAAGTTTTGGGTGAAGATAAGCTTAAAGCTATTTTACCTTTATTTGTAAAAGAATAATGCCAAAATATTGGCATTTTTTCTTGACAAAAGAATATTTTTTTAATATAATCATAATCGGTACATTTTATATCTGATTGGTTTGCGTATTGGGAACACGAAAACTAAAAGGATAAATATTAATATTTGTAAAGGAGAAAAGAATGAAAACATTTATGCAAACTAAAGAAACTGTTACTAGAGATTGGTATGTAATCGATGCAAAAGACATTCCACTTGGTAGAGTAGCAGCTAAAGCAGCATCAATGTTAAGAGGTAAGCATAAAGCTACTTACACTCCACATATTGATTGCGGTGATAATATTATTATCGTTAATGCAGAAAAAGTTTTGTTAACAGGTAATAAGTTAGAAGGAAAGAAATATTATAATCATAGTAGATATGCAGGTGGATTAAGAACAAGAACTGCAAAAGAAATGGTTGAAAATTATCCAGTTGAAATGGTAGAAAGAGCAGTAAAAGGAATGCTTCCACATAATAGATTAGGAAGACAAATGTATAAAAAATTATTTGTATATGCTGGAAGTGAACATCCACATATGGCTCAAATGCCAAAAGAAATTAAGGTAGGGAGAGAATAGTTATGGCAAAGAAAGAAACAAGAACATTTTGTGGAACTGGTAGAAGAAAAAGTAGTGTTGCTAGAGTTATTCTTAAACCAGGAAAAGGTAAGATTACTGTTAATGGTAGAGATGTTAATGAATATATGCCATTTGAAGTATTAGTAATGGATTTAAAACAACCATTAGAACTTACTAATAATTTAGAAACTTTTGATATTGATTGTAATGTAACTGGTGGTGGATTTTCAGGACAAACTGGAGCTATTAGATTAGGTATTACTAGAGCATTACTTGAATATGATAAAGAAAATGAAGCTAATGAAGATAGTTATAGAAAAGTTTTAAAGAAAGCTGGAATGGTTACTAGAGATCCTAGAAGTAAGGAAAGAAAGAAACCAGGATTAAAAGCAGCTAGAAGAGCACCTCAATTTAGTAAGAGATAATTTCAATGTTTCAAAAAGTCCGTATTTACGGGCTTTTTTGCATATAATAAAACTCTATTATAAAACGGAACTAGCGTCGTAGGCTACGAGTAGGCTACAGGTAGGCTACAAAATTTAGGT
>CACZQZ010000008.1 GCA_902783405.1 uncultured Erysipelotrichaceae bacterium | reverse complement strand
TATTTATGACTTGTTCCATGAGCACCATAACGTCTTACTTTATAGTCTGTATACCATTCATATGGTGTTGCATACATGTAGTTTTCTTCTTCCATAGTTTGATGGAAAGCTGTATCAAATACAACTGTTTGTACTGCATTTGGAGCAACAGCTTGGGCAGCTCTAATTCCTGTAATAGCAGCTGGATTATGAAGTGGTGCAAGTGCACTTAATTCATCTATTTTTTTAATAACATCTTCATCTACTAAAACAGTTTTATCAAAATAAGCTCCACCTTGAACTACTCTGTGTCCAATTCCTTTAATTTCATCTAATGAAGCAACAATACCATTTTCAACTAATTCTTTCATTAAAATTTCAAAAGCAACTTTATGATTTTTTAAATTTACTTCTTTTTTTATCTTTTTTCCATCTACTTTAATGGTATAGTTACTTCCATCGATTCCAATTCTTTCAAATAATCCACTAATTAATACTTTTTCTTCTGGCATTTCATAACCTGTAAATTTAAGTGATGAACTTCCAGCATTTACTGATAATATTTTCATTCTTTTCCTCCTCTATCTTTCATGGTTGGGAATAATATAACATCCCTTATAGAATCACTTTCTGTAAATAACATGCAAAGTCTATCGATTCCATATCCTATTCCACCAGCAGGTGGCATTCCATATTCTAAAGCTTCTATGAAATCCATATCGATATCATTAGCCTCATCATTTCCTAAGTCTCTTTCTTTAAGTTGCTGTTCAAATCTTTCTAATTGATCAACTGGATCATTAAGTTCTGTATAAGCATTCGCAAATTCTTTTCCACCAATAAATAATTCAAAACGATCTACAAATCTTGGATCTTCTGGATTTTTTTTCGTAAGTGGTGAAATTTCTACTGGATGGCCATATAGAAAAGTTGGCTGAATTAATGTTTCTTCGACATATTTTTCAAAGAATAAGTTAATAATATGTCCAACTGTTTTTTCATGGTCAGCTACTTCAATATGATGCTTTTCAGCCAAACGTAAAGCTTCTTCTACATCTTTAACTTCTTTAAAATCTATTCCAGTAATTTCTTTGATAGAATCTGTCATACTAATTCTTTTCCATTTTCCGCTTAAATCGATATCGTCTCCGCACCAATGAAATACATATCTTCCATACACTTCTTCTGCAATTCTTTTATACATAGCTTCTGTCTGATCCATCATACCTTCTAAATCCGAATAAGCAAGATATGCTTCCATAAGAGTGAACTCTGGATTATGTTTTGGATCCATTCCTTCATTTCTAAATACTCTTCCAATTTCGTAAACAGCTTCCATACCACCAACTAAAAGTCTTTTAAGTGGTAGTTCCAAAGCTATTCTTAAATACATATCCAAGTCTTGTGTATTATGATGAGTTACAAATGGTCTTGCGGATGCTCCTGTAAGTAAAGTGGTTAAAACTGGTGTTTCTACTTCTGTATAACCTACTTCATCCATAAAGTTTCGAATACTTTTTAAAATTTTTGGCCTTTCAAAAGCAACTCTTTTAGAGTCTTCATTCATAATTAAATCAACATAACGTCTTCTATATCTCTCTTCGATATCGGTAAGTCCATGAAATTTCTCTGGAAGTGGTTTTAATGCTTTTACCAAATGTGTATATTCTAGGCATTTAATTGTCACCTCTCCAGTTTTAGTCTTCATAACTTTTCCTTTAACACCAACAATATCTCCTAAATCAGCTGTTTTAAATAAAGTATAAGTATCTTCACCAACATCGTTAATAGAAATATAAATTTGAATTTTTCCTGTTTTATCTTGAATAGAGAAAAATGATGCTTTTCCCATTTTTCTTATAAACATAATTCTTCCAGCTACGGTTACAATATCGTTTCTGTTTTCAAATTCATCATGTTCTATACTAGAAAATTTATCTTTAATATCCTGTGCATATGAATCTCTATCGAATCTTTGTCCAAAGGCATCAAGTCCAAGTTCTTGTAATTTTACCATTTTCTCTCTTCTAACAAGTTCTTGTTCTGTAAATTCTCTCATTTTTTTCACCTCTTTAATAATCCTCTATATGATAACACATTTTTTTAGGAATTTACAGTCTATTTTCAAAGATTTTCAATTTTTAAAAAAAATCTAGTATTTAAACTAATTAAATACTAGATAATATTTTTTAGATACAGAAAAACTTACTTGTTTTTTATTATTCTTCTACTTCTTTTTCAAATTTTACATTCAAACTACTATCTACATCAAAATAATATGTTGTGCTTGAATATTTTGTTCCGCCCGTATTAATGATGTCAATTTTTAAATTTGCTTTCCCTGCTTTTAATCCTTTAACAGTATATTCATAAACTTTAAGTCCTGTTTCCATATAAGGATCACTAGGCACCAATTTTTCCGTAACTGAAATTATTTGATTATTTGATATAATTATTTTACTTGTTCGGGATGGAATAATTGATTTTGTAAATTTATATTCATTATTGTCTTCTTCTTTTCTAGCAATAACAGAAGTATTTCCACCTTTTTGTGCATTAGAATCATCTATTGTTTTCCTACCTGCTTCACCTAATTTGTAAGAGCAAAATCCTACAACTGCCAAAAGGACTATCATTAATACGACGAATGGCCAGCTTAAATTATTTTTTCTATTTTCTTTACTTTCCATACTATCACCTATTTTTTAAATAACATATTTTTAACTTTATTGAAATATAATTCTTTAATTTTTTTTATACTTTACATATTTTGTTTACAATTATTAAATTTTAAAGTATATTATCAAGTTTTTTCATAATACTTTTCTGTATAAAAAATCTTTTTTTTATCATAATAAGTTAGGTGATTTTTATGCAAAAAACAATATGGGAAGAAAATATTATTCCTATAAAAACAAGTGAAATAGAAAAAAAAGAATGTGATATTTTAATTATTGGAGCAGGTATTGCTGGAGTTAGTACGGCTTTTTATCTAAAAAATAGTAAATACTCTGTTATTGTCATTGATAAAGATAAAATAGCATCTGGAATAACGAAAAGAACGACTGGAAAAGTTACGTACTTGCAAGGGGATGTATACCATAAAATTAAAAATTTATGCGGTGAAAAAATAAGTAAAAAGTATTATGAAGCTCAAAAGAAAGCAGTAAATTATATTCTTTCTAATGTACAAAAAAATAATATTGATTGTAATCTTCAAGGAGCACATAGTTATACTTTTTCTATCAAAGATAAAGCTTCTTTAAAAGTTGAAAAGGAACTTTTAAATAAATGGAAAAATAAATGTACTTGGGAGGATAATTTACCAATTAAGTTTCCTTGTGAAAACGCTATTAAAGTTGAAGATACCTATGTATTTCATCCTTTAAAATATGTATATGGATTAACTAAATTATGTATGAATAAAAATATTTTATTTTATGAGGGTGTATGTGCAAATGATGTATCTTTTAAGGATAATTATTATATTACTAAAACAAACCAAGGTAATTTTAAAAGTAAATATGTAGTCATTAGTACTCACTATCCATTCTTTATTTTTCCAGGTTTTATTCCACTAAAGACACATATTGAAAAATCTTATGTTTGTTCTTCTTCTTTTAGAAATATGAGTTTTAACGCTATCACAAATGAAGATAAAACTCATTCTATAAGATTTTATAAAAATAATCTTATTTACAGTGGATATAATCATAAATTAGGAAATAAGAATAATGAAGATAAAAATTATAAAAATTTTAAGAATAGATTTAATAAATATTTTAAAGAAGAAATCAGTCATGTTTGGAGTGCTCATGACATTATGACAGAAGACTTTATGCCTATTATTGGAGAGGTCAAACCAAATTTATTTTTAGCAACTGGATTTAATAAATGGGGAATGACTAATGGTACTTTATCAGGAAAAATTATTAGCGATGTTATTTTGAAGAAAAAAAATCCTTATGAAGAGATATTTTCTCCTAAAAGAGGTTTTATCATTCATAAATTTTTGGAAGATGGTTTTCAAAATGGAAAAAGTTTTGTGAAAGGAATGATTTTATCTAATTTTGAAAAGGATTTTAAAATAGAAAATATAAATAATACTTATTATTATGTTTCTAAAAAAAATTCTAATATTAAAGTTAAAATGAATTGTCCTCATATGAAGTGTCCCTTACTTTTTAATGAATCCGAAAACACATGGGACTGTCCATGCCATGGCTCTAGATTTACATTAGAAGGTAAATTAATTACTGGACCTAGTCATAAAGATATTTGTAACTAATTTTATACTGTTATATTCTTTTCCTTTATCACTACTTTTTATATTATTTATTTTATAGCTTTCATAGATAACTTTCCTATTATATAGAAAAAGGTACTTAAAAAGTACCTTACAAAATAAAAAACCTTGAAATTCAAGGGATTTTTTACATATGGAGCGGATGATGAGAATCGAACTCACGCGGTCAGCTTGGAAGGCTGGGGTTCTACCATTAAACTACATCCGCACGTCTTTTTCATTGACAATATAAATTATACTGATAATTCATTACTTTGTCAATAGAAAAAAATCTTTTTTTAATAAATATATGGAAAAACTATCTCTTTTTTTTATAAAAATTAGAAATAAATTTAGCAAATTCATATAAAATAATATTACTTTTATTAATTGCAAAACTCTTACCTAATGCTTTACCACCTATCGTTAAAGATGCAACTAAAGCAGTAATAATAAGTCCTACCCAAAATAAAGATACATGAAAATAATTTGAAATATTAGCCGCTATCGTAACTCCAGCAGAACCTGATATTACACCACAAATATCTCCTATGACATCATTACAAAAGCTTGCTACTTTAGCTGCATTTTTCTTAAATAAAACAGCCATATCTGCACCCTTTACTTTTCTAGAATTCATCGAATGAAAAACTTTTTCATCCGCAGCTGTCACAGATACACCAATCATGTCAAATAAAACACCAAGAAAAATAAATAATACTACAATAAAAGTTCCAATAAAAACAGATACATTTGGTAATAATAAAGATGATACAAAAGATAAACCAAAAGAAATAGAAAAAGCAATAAAGGTGATAGTAAATACCCAAGGAAAATTAATTTTTTCCTTTTTTATTTTCTCTTTTCTTCTAGTTTGAACTTTTAAATTTTCAACTTCTTCTTTTACTTTTAAACGTTCTAATTTATTCATAAATCCCCTCATAAAAAAAATAATGGCTACTTGCATGGTAAACTTTGAGCCTTAGGTCAAGTAGGATTTCCCTGATTTCTACTTTCCGTTACCAGTAAAGCGGTTCCCCTTTAAAGAAATCAATATATCGTCTCCAATATATGACTTGATTGCCACTTAGTGCCCACTGCAATCCCATGAAACGTACATTCTAGGAGATTTCCTCACCAACTTTTATTTCTAGTTCTTTTTTGCAAAAATGATTTCAGAGTGCATAACAAACTTTTTTGGCCTAAAAAACTTGTTAAGATCTTCTCATCCCAAACATTTTCACTCAAGACAAGCTACACTATCCATAACTTGCATCACAAGATAGGTTTAATCCTAAGTCGTAATAGATTAACTACTACAAGAATAGGTCTCCACGAATATTGGGCCTGATACCGTATGCCATTACGGCCAGTCCAATACTCTCATTCCCAGCACTCACCCAAAACTGGGCGTAATAAGCAAGCACCAGAAGTTTCACAGATATGCTCTTTGACGGATTTTTAGCCCCGCCTTCGAAATAAAATTATTGACTAGAATAATGCGCCACTACATGAAGAATTGTACCATATTTAAAGGAATTTGTCAAACTCACTCATTCAATCATCTCTACTAAAATAACATCTTCCCCTATCTTTTTGATATGGTTCCAAGTTATTTCTACTTCACCATTTCCACTAAAAAAAGAAGAAAAGAATTTATTTTTTTCAACAATGAGTCCAATCATGCTTCCATTTTCACTAATGGAAACATCGATGATATTTCCGATTTTTCTTCCATCTAAGACATTTACAATATCTTTATCTTGAAGATCTGATAATCGCATACTATCACCTAATAAATTATATTCTTCTTAAAAATAATTACCACCAATTTTTATTTTTATATTTTTTAATATAATTTAAATCTCTCAAAAATAAATAAATTTTTCTTCTTAAAAACATATCTTTTTTATAATGTAATGGTCTAAATAAACCATATTCTTTGATGCAACTGTTAATTTCATTTTTTAAATTTATATTATCTATACTAGTATTGATAACTTTTTTTGGTACAAAACTAAGTACTCTCTTTTCTTTAGAAATTTTAAATCCATGTTCTTCTTTATCAATTAAGTCTTCTTTTAGACACTCTACTAAATTTTTAGTAGAAGCTGCAAAGTAATAACTACATCTTGCTTGTCTAGGATTAATTTCAAATACTTTGTATTTTTGATCTCTTTCATCATATTTTAAATCAAATTCAGCAAATCCATGATAGCCTATACTTTCTAAAAATTTTTTTAATTTTAAAATAAATTCATCTGGAATACCAAATTCAGAGTAACCATTCATAAGTACCGTACAGTTTCCTACACCAGTAGGTGTATGTTCTTGAAGAGCTATTTGTGCAAATGTAGCAAGTTCTGCTTTTCCTTTACTATTTACATAAAACATACAATCAAAAAGTCTAGAATCATCTCCTGGAATAAATTCTTGAATGATAAGCTCTTCTTCATATCCAGAATCTTCTATTTTTTTTATAACTTCATGTAATTCTTGCTCATTTTTTATTTTAAATACTTTATTTTGACCAACAAATTTATGTTTATAATAAGATACTCCATCACCAGGTTTAATAATAAGTGGAAAAGTCAATTGTTTTGGTAAGTTTTTCTCTTTGCAAGAATAAATCCAAGTTTTAGGTACATCTAAAACGTCTTCATATGTTTGGTAAAATTTATCTTTAACAAGTAATGTATCCATAACTTCTACACTTGGATAATTAAATACATACCACTTTTTTAAATATTCTGCATTTTCAGAAATTAATCTTACATAAAAGTCATTCGTTGCAATTAAAAGAATTTTTTTATCTTTATGTTTTTCACCATATTCTTCTAGTGTTCTTTTAAAAACATTGGTATCCCATAAGTTATCCACATAAGAAATGTTGGTTATTTTACTTAAACTAGTAAACTTCATTTCTTGTTTCCCAATAAGATCTATTTTTTCACCAGTAAGTTCATGAGCACATCTAGCCATTGTATAAGCATTCATATCAGTTCCAATAATTAATATTTTAAAGTTCATGAATTCACCTTCCAATTTTCTATATGTACTACTTTTCCTTCTTTCACATAAACTCTAGGAACCGCTTCATGCATCATACACATACATTCATAAGGAGTTGTACCAATATATTTACTAGCATATTTTACTGGAATGTGTTTTCCAAGTAATTCTACTTTATCTTTTATATGTACATTTTCATCTATTTTAATTTGAATCATTCCCATATTTACAGAACCAACAATAGGGTATTTTTTATCATTTATCCAAACAAATCTACCACTGTTTCTTCTAGAAAATCCATCTGCGTACCCAATTGGACAAATGGCTATAAATTCGTCTTCTTCTGCTTTATAAGATACACCATATCCAGTAGACTCTCCTTTTTTTATTTTTTGAATTTCCATAACTTCTGTATAAAGAGAAAAAGCTTCTTCCACCTTAATATTACAGTCTAACGTAGTTTCAGATATATGATATTTTTTAATTCTCATATCTGCTTTTATTTGTCTTAAACTTCCTTTAAAAGATGTATCTTTTTTGGGACTTTGATTAAATCCATACATAATAATTCCGAGTCTAATTCCATTACAAAACGGGATTTTAGGATGGTTGATTAGTGTTAAACTTCTTCCAATATGAACAATTGGAATCTTTTTTAAATCGATGTTTTGAGTTAATTCTAAAAACTTATTTATTTGCATGTCATAGTATGGATCACTAATACCTAAAGTTGCTAGATGAGTAAAAATTCCTTCTAAAGTATAGTTTTCTAAAATCATATGAAACGCTTCTTCTACGTCTTCTTTGGTGCTAAAACCCAGTCTATTCATACCACTATTTATTTTGATGTGAATTTTTAAAGATTTATCTTTTATGATTTCTACTAATTTTTTTAAATATTCTAAATTAGACACAGTTAAAGTGATATTATTTTGATAAGCTAACAATACAAAATCTAAGTCTATTGGCTCTAAACATAAAATAGGAATATCTTTATTTATGTTTCTTATATTTAAAGCTTCTTCTAAAGAAGATACCGCTAAATAGTTTACTCCAGACTCAAGAAATGCATTAATAGTATAACTGCCATGACCATATACATCTCCTTTTACAACACCTATATAATAGTCATAATTATGATATTCTTTAATAATTTTATCTACATTACTTTTTAAAGTATCCATATCAACTTCAATATATGTTTTTCTAATTAATTCATTTTTCATAAAAGCACCCCATTAAGATTCTATTTGAACTTCTTTCTTTTCTCTATCTCTTTTTGAATAAACACATCCACAGTAATCTTGTCTATATAAATTATATTCTTTTGAAAATTCTATGGATTTTTTATATCCATTTTTTTTCTTAAAATCAGCATATAAATATTTAATCCCATATTTTTGTTCTAATTCTTTTCCTATTTCGTTAATCCAATTAGCATTTTTATATGGACTTATAGAAAGCGTTGTTGTTACATAATCAAATCCATGTTTTTTGGCATAGATAAATGACTTTTCCATGCGCAGTTTATAACAATTATAACATCTTTTTCCGCCTTCTTTTTCTTCTTCTAAACCTTTGGATATTTTTTTATAATCATCGTAATTATATTCTCCCTCTTCTAAAGATACATCATGAATAAAAGGATATTCTTGTATAAACTTATCTAATTCTAAATATCTTTTAGTAAATTCTTCTTTAGGAAAAATATTTGGATTATAATAATAAATCGTAATATCAAAAAAGTTCGTCAAAGTACTTAAAACATATGACGAGCAAGGAGCGCAGCAAGCATGTAATAATAACTTGGGTGTCCCTTTTAAATTTTGAAGTTGTTTTTCCATTTCAACTTGATAATTCATGTTATAACCCCACAAAAGCAATATATCCTAAGAAAATGATATAAATAAGTAATACAATTGCTCCATTTACTTTTTCAAAAGTAGTTGATTTATATTTGATTCCTACTGCTATTGTAGTTAATATTCCTCCAATAAGACCACCAATATGAGCAAAATTATCAATACCTGTAAGCATAAAGCCAATTCCTAGATTTAAAATAATAATTGGTATAATCTGACTTCTAAGGGTATTTCCTAAATATACTCTATAATGATATCCAAAATAAAGAAGGGATCCCAAAAGTCCAAAAATTGCTCCCGACGCTCCAAGACCATAGGTAGTATCGCCTAAAAATGCCATGGAAAGAAGAGATCCTGTAATAGCGCTCATAATGTATACAAAAGCGTATTTTATATGTCCTAAAAAATTTTCAAGTTGTGGTCCTAAAACATATAAGGCATACATATTACAAGCTAAATGAAGAATATCATAATGAAGAAAAGCTGCTGTCAAAAGTCTATAATATTCATAATTCATATAAGTCTTATTTACTAAAACAGTTCCATTTAAAAAAGAGTGACTTACATGAGCTAATAGAAAGCATATTAAATTAATAATTAAAAAAGTATATGTTACAATAGGCTTTTTTGCTGAAAAGACATCCTCTGCTTTTCTAGCTTCTTCTTCATTTTTTTTATTAATATCAGTAGTTAATTTAATAAATAATTCTAATCCTTTTTCTTTATAATCTACTTCTTTTTGAATATTTGGAAAAATTTCAAGTAAAGCAGGACTTTTTTGTATATCATCAATTGTTTTTATTTTAACGCAAGAAAAATGATTAAATTCACTTGCTTCTTCTTCCATTTTAGATACATTCTCACCCATATTTACAAATAAATTTAGTGTAGGCATAGTAAAAGAAAATGTCTTTACTTTTATTTTACGAAGAACATAGTTTGCTTTAGCTAAATCATAATGAAGTTGTTCATCATTATGTATATAATTAGAAACAATACGGATAACTTTATAATCACTATTTAAGTTTTCAAGCCAAATTTCATTATTTACACCATGCAAAATAATAGGATTATATCCTTCTTCAGTAATAAAATAATGTAATAATTTCATTACCATTTCATCCGTTTTTGTCATAACAATTTCTTGCATAATTTCCTCCTCCTCTAGTTATTATATCATAGATTGCCATTTTTATAAATTTCAACAATTTTTATAAATTCTTTTGGTGGATCTACTGAAAAAGTTAAAAACTCTTTTGTTTTAGGATGAATAAATCCTAATTCTTTAGCGTGCAGACACTGTCCACTATCATCAATTATTTTTCTTCTTCCATAAACTGGATCATTTACAATAGGGTGTCCAATATAATTTAAGTGAACACGAATTTGATGAGTTCTCCCCGTTTCTAATTTTAATTCTAGTAACGTCGCAGATGAATATCTTTCTAAGACTTTAAAATGTGTAACCGCATGTTTACCACCTTCACATACAGCCATTTTTTTTCGGTCATGTTCATCTCTTCCAATCGGTGCATCAATGGTTCCAGTATCATGTGTAATTACGCCATGAACTAACGCAATATATTTTCGATGTGTCTTTTTTTCTTCTAATTGTTTTGATAAAAATTCATGGGCTTCATTATTCTTAGCTACCATCAAAAGTCCAGATGTATCTGCATCGATTCTATGGACAATACCAGGACGAATACTTCCATTTAAATCACTTAATCCTTTAAAATGATAAAGAAGAGCATTCACAAGGGTTCCATGAACATTTCCAACAGCTGGATGAACCACCATATGTTTTGGTTTATTTACAACAATAACATCATCATCTTCATATATAATATCCAGTGGTATATTTTCTGGTACTGCTTTAATTTCTTCTTCATGATATTCTTTTATTTCAACATTGTCTTCTTCTTTAATTATTTGACTATTTTTTCCTTTTTTTCCATTAACAAAAACGTATCCTCCTGTAATCATTTTACTAGCACGAGATCTAGTACAATTTTGTTTTTCGGCGACAAATATATCTAATCTTTTGTTTTCCATGCGTCCTCCATAATCATTTTAAAAATAAGTAACACTACTGATAACGTAATCATAATATCAGCAAAGTTAAATACAGGAAAATGATATCCAAAAATTGTAAAATCTAAGTAATCAATAACATATCCTCTTGTAATACGATCAAATAAATTACCAAAAGTTCCACCTAAAAACATACTGTAAATAACCATTTGAAAAGGAGTAAATGCTTTTTCTTTTAAGAAATAAATATAGAAAAAAATAAGAATAAAAATGCTAATCAAACATAAAAAGAAGGTATTTCCACCAAACAGACTGAAAGCTGCTCCATAATTTCTAATTCTAGTAATCGAGAAAAATGATGGAATAATCTCAATTGTTTGATGTAAACTTACTTTAGAAATAACTGCTCCTTTTAATAATTGATCAACAATTGCTATAAAGATACTAAAAAATGCAATAATTATCATAACTACCTCCTACAAAATTATATTTAAATAATCTTTTTTTTCTAAGGAACTCTTTTGATACCATAAGACTGTTACTTCTTTATTTTTAATAAATGCTTTTCCTTCGTCTACTGTTTTATTTTGAAGTTCTTGTAATACTTTTTTACTATTTTTATAATCTTTTGATATAACTGTAATAAATACATTTTTATCTATTAAAGAAAAATCCATACAAAGTGCTTTATTATTAAACTTAAGAATTTGATAAATGTTCCCTCTTTCAAAAGGATCTTCAAGTCCAACTTTATGACTTCCCTTACTAATCATCATTTTTGATGTATTAATTACATAATCAGGTATTTGATTTTGTCTCATATATTTTTGTATAGAGGAAATATTATCATTTTTTTTTGAACTTTTAAAGATTCTATTTGCTTTAATATAATCAGATGTTAAGGTAATTTTTATAACATTATCTTTATTAGAAATAGTTTTAGAATATGTTCTAATTTTATGAACATCTATCCAAAATATAAGTCCTAAAATAAGAAGAATATAAATCATAATTCTATATTTCTTCAAATGAATCACCTCAAACATAAACATTATATCTTATTTTAAAATAAATTTCAATAAAGACAAACATTCGTTTGACTTTTTTTAGTGGATATGATACGATTGGTGTAACTGAGGAGGTTCTTATGGAAAAACTTACTAAAAAACAAGAAGACGTTTTAAATTATATTAAAGAATATATAGTATCTCATGGATATCCACCAACGATTAGAGAAATTGGAGGAGCACTTGGTATTTCTTCTCCTGCTACGATTCATGTTCACCTTCAAAATTTACAAAAAAAAGGAATTATCAAAAAAAATGGTTCTAAAAATAGAGCAATTGAACTTTTAGTACAAAATGAATATATTAAAAATGACGATGTAACAAAAGTTCCACTTCTAGGAAAAATTACTGCGGGTAGTCCCATCGAAGCAATTGAAAGACCAGATGAATATTTTAGTTTACCAACGTATTTAATTCCAAAACAAAAAGAAGTGTTTACTTTAGAAGTTGAAGGAACTTCTATGATTAATGCAGGTATTTTAGATGGAGATATTGTAATTGTTGAAAGACAAAATACTGCTCATAATGGTGAAATCGTTGTCGCTATGACAGAAGATAATGAAGTTACTTTAAAAAGATTTTATAAAGAAAAAAATCATATCAGATTACAACCCGAAAATGATACTATGGAACCTATTATTTTACCTAATGTTATTATTTTAGGAAAAGCTATTGGATTATACAGAAAAATATAAGTTCAAATGAACTTATATTTTTTAATTACACTATTATTTATATTGGAATTTATAAGTGATTTTCACATCATATTTTTTATCATTCATAATCTCTTCTAGAGTAGAATTTATTTTCTCTAAAAATTCTTCTTTTTTTACATCTTTATCCAAAAGATCTAAAGAATAAATAACATATTTTTTACGGAATTGATAACGATTAATGATCCTTTCTATTCTATAATCTCTATTAGAATTATTTATAGACGAGCTTTCATATATAGATGACCAAGACGTAAGACTCATAAGTTCATCATCTTTATAGGTATATCCTTTTGGAATAGTACTAGTATAAGAACTATATCTTCTTCTTTGTCCATTATACCAACGATATACTCTATCCTGATAACGATACATTTTTATTGTATCTTTTTCTTTTTGATCATATTCATCTGGTGCTTCAACAGCATACATACCATTATTATAATATACTTTTTTCTTGCCATCCATATAATACCATTTATAGCCATTTTTTGTTTCAATTCTTCTATATTCTTTTTCTTCGGGATAAGACTGTGAATATTCTGTCCAATCCGTCATCTTCATTGTATTGGCATCATAATTGGCATAACCATCTGGTTTTTCTGATGAAAAATAATTTGTATAATTTCCTTGAATATCATAAAATTTCCATCTTTTATCTTGATATTGATAATACACTTTTTTATTTACCTCAATGTCTTGTAAAGTTGCATCATTTGGAATCGTTGGTAACACTCTCTCATCTTTAGGAAGATGAATATGGTATTTTTTATCTTCTTCTTTATTTAAATCTTCTTCATTTACTTCTTTTGACCAATTTGTAACATTGGTTTCTTGATTACGATAATTATAATAAGCTACAACAGAAACAACTTCCCTATTTTTATCATATTTTTCTGTTTCCTTACTCCAATTTTTATTTTTTGTAGAACAATATTCAGCATTATCTAAATCGACAGTTACAATCAAATCTTTTTTATATCTAGTAATCACAATATCAGAAGTCGCAACTTTTTCTTTCACTGTAATATCACTTTTTTGAATATATTTTTCTTTTATTAAATCTT
>CACZQZ010000007.1 GCA_902783405.1 uncultured Erysipelotrichaceae bacterium | reverse complement strand
TTTTTAATTGCAGATCATTCAGAGAATTTAGTTGAAGTAATGAGACAAACAAAAAAAATAAAAGAAATTCCAAAAATATTTGAATCACAGCTTATTGAAAAATTAAAAACATATTATATTGTTGGTGGAATGCCTGAAGTGGTATATAGTTGGGTAAATGATAAAGACATAGAAAAAGTTAATAAAATTCAAAAGAATATCTTAATTTCGTATGAAGAAGATTTTTCTAAGCATGTTGATGCTAGTGAAGCCAATAAAATATCTTTGATTTGGAATGGTATTCCATCTCAATTGGCAAGAGAGAATAAGAAATTTGTTTATCAAGTTGTTAAGGAAGGTGCGCGAGCTAGAGAGTATGAAGGCGCATTAAATTGGTTAAATGATGCGAATTTAATTTCAAAATGTTTTTTAGTAAGTAAATGTGCTTTTCCATTAAAGGCATATCATGATTTATCTTCTTATAAAATTTATATGAATGATGTAGGATTGCTTAGAAGAATGGCTAATTTGGATAGTAGTGTTATACTAGAAGGTAATAGACTTTTAGAAGAATTTAAAGGATCTTTTACGGAATGTTATGTTTCAAGTGTTTTAACTTATTTATTGGACGAATCACCAAATTATTATACTTTCGATAGAAATGAAATTGATTTTGTGATTCAAAGAAAAAATAAAATTATTCCAATCGAAGTTAAATCAGATAAAAGTACTCATCATAATAGTTTAACAAAATATAATGAAAAAAATGATAATGAAGTATCATTTAGATTTTCATTAAATAATTTAAGTAAGAATGGTAAAATTATAAATATACCACTTTATTTCATTGAATATATTGATTATTTAGATTTAAATTAGAAGGTTTAACCTTCTTTTTTAATATAAAAAAAGATACTAATTATTTAATAAAATTAGTATCTACATTTTCATCAATATCTTTTAAAACATCATCATCAACTTCATCTTCTACTTCATCCCAAACTTCTTCATCTTCTTCAACAGCAATTTTCATTTTTGTTTCTCCAACAATTTCAACACCAAGTTCTTTTTCAACTGTAAAGGAAATTGTATTTCCATCCGTACTTACTTTTGTACAGTTTGGTTGTTTTAAAGTTCTAACAATAATATCAGTATCACCTGTTAAATCAACATTATCTTTGATTTTAACATTAAATAAATCATTATAATCAACTTTTTTATTAACAACAGTTGTTTTACTGTCATTATCATAAGAATACCAGATATTTACATCAAAAGAACCATCTACACCAACTTTTTCACCTGATTTATATCCTTTAAATTTATGATTGATAACCCAACATCCTAATACAGTAGTAGGTGTTTTTTCTACTTCTAATGAATAATTATTTTGAAATTGTTTTTTTCCTTTACCAATTATTGCCTTTGTTACAATCTCTTTATATGCAGCCACAGTTCCTCACCTCTCTAATCTAATGTATGCGAAAAATTATAAAAAGTGTACAATTTAGAATATTATTTATTTTTTGATTGAAAAAAAAACAAAAGTATTCTATAATTTATATAGAGTAGGAGAGTTGTCTTATGAAGAAAAAAGGATTTACTTTAATTGAATTATTAGCAGTTATTATAGTGTTAGCTATTATAGCTTTAATAGCAACACCAAGGGTTATCAATTATGTAGAAGAAGGTCAAAAAAGAGCATTATCGAGTTCAGCATCTAACTTAATAAAACAGGCTCAAATGTATTGTGAAAGTGGTGAAACCTGTTTATATACAGTTACAGATGGCAAATTATATAAAGGTAGTGATTATGTCGCAACAACAGGTGGAAAAGATGAAAATGGTATTGTTAAAGTAGATAGTGATGGAATAGGGTATGCCGATATTCATAATCATAAATGGAATGCTTATAAATATGAGTCAGACTTAGTTGTAAATATAAAAGATTATGTAGAAGAAAATATAGCCTACCAAAGTATTAAAGATAAACTTGAAGAAGACACAACTCATATCAAGAAAAATGTAAAAGTAAATGGTAAAACAGTAGATAAAATAATAGGAACTGTATCAGAAAAAAATACGATGAAAAACTATGTATGGTATGCCGGACAATTATGGCAAGTATTAGAAATAGATAATAGTGCTAATCAAATGAAATTAGTAACAGCGCAAAGTATCACATCAATTGCTTACGGAACAACAAATGACTGGAATAATAGTTGGGTAAGAAAATGGCTGAATAATGTTTTTTTAGCAAGCGTTCAAGGTAATTTTCAAACAGGACCATTTTGTCATGATGAACCAAGTGTGACAAAAACACAAATAACAAATAACGATTATCAAATTTATCAAGTAACAGGACATACACAAATAAACTCATGCTCCAATATAACAAATGAAAAAGTAGGATTATTAACTTTTGAAGATATGGCATATGCCAAAAATGGAAATACAGCGGAATACTTAGGTGGAAGTTTCTTAAATGAAGATGAGTTTACTTGGACACTTACACCATTTACGGGAAATAATAAGAATAATCAGATGTGGATTGAATGGTATACGAATGGTTATTTGACAACGAAAGCAGATTCTAGTAATTATAGTTTTACCAATAATTATGGACTTGGTGTAAGACCAGTCGTATATATATCTAGTAACACTTTTTCAAAAAGTGGAACAGGAACGAAAAAAGATCCATATATTTTGATGGAAGAGGTAGAACTAAGTAGTGGAAGCAGTATAAAAGACATCAATGTTGGAAATTATGTTTATTTAGATGAGAGTAATAATCCAAATAAGGCAGGAAATTCCTATGTAGCTAGTGGTACTTATTTCACTGGAGATAAAGCAAACGTAAGATACCGAGTAGTTAAGAAAAATAGTGACGGAAGCGTAAAAGTAGAAAGGGCGGATGTTCTTAGAAATTTACCAAATACAGTAGCTATTAGAAGTAATGTATATACACAGTTTTATACATTGGATAGTGGAAATAAAGATACTAGTTGTATGTATGATGATGCAAAAAAATATGGAGATACAGCCACTTACTATAATGGAGGATGCACAAATCATAACTATTTTCTGCCAAATGATGGAAGTGGTAGTTTTGAGATTAATAAAGGAAACAATCTAGCCTATTTTCTAAACAATGCGACCAATAGTTTCTATAGTTGGTATAGTAATAGTACTAAAAATATGATAAAGCAAACGACATGGAAATTAGATACAAGTGGATATGGGAAAGATTATAGTAATTTAAATAATGGAACAGCGAGTACATATCCAGCTAGAACAAATGATGGAACCGTAAGTGCCTATGTAGGACTTCCAACTTGGGGAGAGATGTATACTGGAAATGATTTAAACTATAGTTATTGGCTTATTAATAGATGGCAGGGCTCGCCTTCCCATGTCTCGCGTGTGTACACCAGCGGGCATGCGGGCGGCACCGACGCGAGTTCCTGGACTGCGGTTCGGCCAGTTGTCACTCTAAAATCTAATATTCTAATTGGGGGTGGTACAGGAACAATGACTAATCCATACAGTTTAAAGGTATGATAATAGATAATAGAATCAATTTTGCAAAGCGTTAGCTTTGATAAGGGCAATTTTGCTTTTAAGCAAATATTGTCCTAATAAGAAAAAAATAGGGGTAAATCTAAGTAAAATGGGGCTCGCCTTCCAATGTCTCGAATGTGAACAACAACGGGAATGCGAACGGCAACAACGCGAGTAATATCTGGAATGCGGTTCGGCCAGCTTTGATAACTACTAGAATATGATAGACTAAGGTTTATTATATATAAGACTATCAAAACATGGTTTATCCCTCTCTTAGGAGAAAAATAGATTATACTGGGGAAACATTAGTAAAGAAATTGAACATGTGAAAACCGTAAAAAGTATATGATATAGAGCAGTACAAGGAAATATTTTTTGTACTGCTTTTGTTTGGAGGTATAATGTATGAAATTTATCGATATTTATTTTAATTATAAACAAAAATATGAAGACTATATTATTATTTATTTAGTAGGAAACTTTTATCAAATCTTAGGTGAAGATACAAAAATTATGAATGAAATATTTCATTATAAAGTATTAGTAGATTCGAATGGAATATCTAAAGTAGGTTTCCCTTTAAATTCTTTGGAAAAAGTAAAAAAAAGATTAAAATATGAGAATATTAACTTTATCATTGTAGAAAAAGAAGATGGAATCGTAAAAATAAAGAAAAAACAAAAATTTAATAATAATCAATATCATTGTTATAATCAAAGAGCCATTGAAAATCATAAAAGAACAAAACAAATAGAAATAATAACTAATAAGCTATATTCTCTAAATAATGAGAAATATGATGAACTTATGAAGGAAATAGAAAAAATATTATGAAAGATAAACTATTAATTATTATTAATATCAAAAAAACAGCATTAAAATTAGATAAAATTATTGAAAATTTTAATCGTAATGAATTAATACTTAGAGATAATATAAAGAAAGAAATGTATAAATTATTAAGAAATGCTTATAAAGCTAATATTTTTATAGAAGAGAGATATCAATATCAAAAAGAAATGTTAGTTTCTATTAAAATGTTAGATTTCTATTTAATCAATGCTTATCATAAAAAACTAATTAGTAAAAAACAAATAACACAATATGGTGACTTTTTATTACAAATCTATAAATTATTACAAGGATGGATAAAAAATGAAAAAGGAGGAAGAAACTGTGGGATTAATGTAAATAAAACTAGGAAAAGCAGAAGAAAGAGGAAAAATAAAAGGTATACAAAAGAATACATTGGAACTAGCTAAAAGAAAATATAAGTGCCGATGTAGTTTCTAAAGTAATTGAATCATCTAAAAAAGTATTAATGACAATGCTATAATTTAAATAAATCTTTTTAGAAGAGTTGATTAAGATATTATAAAAAGGAAAGCATTTGCTTTCCTTTAATCATATAATTCTTGTTTAAATAAATTAATGTTTTCATTCATAATAGAAACATAATCTTGTTCATTATTTTCTTGTTCATCTGAAATTGTAGACAATGTATAAATATTGATTGTTTTAACCTTAGTTTTATCGATAATGCTTTGAATTGTATCATTAACTTTTTCATCTTGTTTTAAATAAATATATTTTATTTTACCACTTTTTATATAATCAATAACATCATTAATTATTTTTTCATTTAAATTCTCATTTTCTTCTAAAGATATAACTTCAATACCATATTTTTCTAAAAATTTAAATAAATCAGAAGAAGTTACAATTAATTTTTTACTTGAACTTTCTCCCATTAATTTTAAATTGGCATCAATTTCAGAAATTTCTAATTTTAAATCTTCATAATTTTTAGTAATTTCTTCAATCATATAGTGATTTGTGATATATTCAGCAAGACCAGTTTTAATATTTTGTGAAATCATTAAAAAATTACTTGGATTAAGCCATAATTCATTGATATCATTTGTATATTCCATACTAAGAGTACTATCAATAATTTTTAAATGCTTATTTTCATCAAACATTTGAGTTACATATTCTTTCTCTTGATCCATAAGTCCATTAAAAATAAATAAATTTCCAGAACTATAATCCTTAATTTGTTTTTTATTTAACTTATATGTTTCAATATCTGTACCATTAGGATATATACTTGTTATTTCACTATTATTTCCATATAATCTTTCTGTAATATACTTAACAGGGTAATTTGAAGTATAAATAGTAATGTTTTCAAACTCATCTCGTTTAAAACATCCTGTACATAAAAATAAAATAACAAATAAATAAAAAAATTTCTTCATTTCAGCACCTCTTACTCTAAAAAATATTATACGCGAAAATAAAAAATTTGTAAATTCTATTTTCAAGAAACTTAAAATATAGTATAATGTGATTGTTCTATAAAAAGGAGAATTGTATGAAAATATTAGATGAATTACAAATAGAAATTAAAAATCAAAAATTGTTTGATATAGCTTTTACACATACATCTTATGCTAATGAACATGGACTTAAAAGTTATGAAAGATTAGAATATTTAGGAGATGCTGTATTAGAACTTGTTATGAGTGAATATCTATATAAAAATATGGACAAAGAAGAAGGAGATATGACGAAACTTAGAGCTCATTATGTTTGTGAAGCAGCATTATATGAATATTCATTAAAACTAAAATTAAATGAATATTTAAAATTAGGTCATGGTGAAGAAGAAAATGGTGGTCGCATGAGAAGAGCTATTGTTGCTGATATTTTTGAAGCTTTTATCGGAGCTTTATATTTAGATCAGGGACTACCTGTAGTGCAAAAATTTATGAAACATTATATTTTCCCTATGATAGAAAAAGGAGAAATTATTTCATTTCAAGATTATAAGTCCCTTTTACAGGAACTTGTACAAACAGATAGAAGAAGTTTAGAATATCAGATTGTTCATGAAGAAGGACCTGCTCATAACAAAACATTTACTGCTGAAGTTAGAATTGATGGGATTTTATATGGAGTAGGAAGTGCTAGAAGTAAAAAAGAAGCAGAGATGGAAGCTGCTAAAGATGCTTTAAAAAAATGTGTAAAATTATAAAATACAATTACTCTTTACATAAAGAATAAAAAAAGTTAAAATGATAAAGAAGTGGAGGAATACAAATGGGAAGAGCATATGAGGTTAGAAAAGCAAGTATTCAAAAAACAGGTGCTGCTAAAGCAAAATTATATTCTATGTATGCAAGAGAAATTTATCAAGCAGCTAAAACTGGTGGAGTTGAAATGACTAGTAATGCATCACTTAAAAGACTAGTAGAAAAAGCAAAAAAAGAACAAGTTCCAGCTGATATCATTAAAAGAGCTATTGATAAAGTAAATAGTGGTGTAGATGAGACCTATCAATCTGTTACATATGAATTATTTGGTCCAGGAGGTTCTACATTATTAGTAGAATGTTTAACAGATAATTTAAATCGAAGTGTTAGTAGTGTAAGAGCTGCTATTAATAAATGTCATATTAAGATGGGAGCGATGGGAAGTGTTTCTTATCAATATTATCATTTAGCCATTCTATCTTTTTCTGGTATGAGTGAAGAAGAAGTTATGAATGCCCTTATTGAAGCAGATTTAGACGTTGTGGATATGGAAGAAGAGGATAATAAAATAACGGTTTATTTAGATCCTAAAGATTTATTTGCTGTAAAAGATGCTTTACTTAAGATAAAAGATATTTCTTTTGATATCGATGAAGTTGCTTATCTTCCACAAAATAGAGTAACTCTTGTAGATGAAGA
>CACZQZ010000006.1 GCA_902783405.1 uncultured Erysipelotrichaceae bacterium | reverse complement strand
TTTATTTTGGCATAATTCCATAATAGAACCAATATATTCACTTGGTACAAAAATATTTGTTCTAATATAAGGTTCTCTAATTTCTTTAATTTTGGTTCTGTCTGGCATTTTTGATGGACTATCTACAAATTCTACACGGCAATCTGTGAGTTCTACTTCATAGACTACTGATGGAGAAGTTGCGATAAGTTCAATATGAAATTCTCTTTCGATTCTCTCTTCTATAATTTCCATATGTAGAAGGCCTAAGAAACCACATCTAAATCCAAAGCCTAATGCTTTACTAGTTTCTGGTTCAAAAGATAAAGATGCATCATTTAGTTTTAATTTTTCTAAAGCTTCTCTTAAATCTTTAAATTTAGATGATTCAATTGGATATAAACCACAGAATACCATTGATTTTACTTGTTTATATCCTTCAAAAGGTTTATCTGTAGGATTACTTTCTAATGTTAATGTATCTCCTACTTTTACATCTTCTAAACTTTTAATGCTAGCTGTAATATAACCTACTTCTCCAGATGTGAGTTCTTGTTTATGTTCTTCTTTGGGATTATGAACACCTAGTTCAGTAACTTCATAAGTGCTACCAGTTTGCATCATTTTAATTTTGTCACCAACTGATACTTTTCCGTTTTTTATTCTAGTATATATGACAGCTCCTTTATAAGGATCATAAAAACTATCAAAAATTAATGCTTTTAATTTATCATCCTCTTTTGTAGGGGCAGGTATTTTTTTGATAATAGTTTCCATTAAAGTGTCTATTCCAATACCGTTTTTCGCACTTACTAAAACTATTTCATCTTCAGAAAATCCTAAAGTATCCATAAGTTCTTTTTTTACTTTTTCTGGATTAGCATTTGGTAAATCAATTTTATTAATTACTGGAATAATGGTTAGATTATTATCAAGTGCTAAATAAAGGTTTGCAAGTGTTTGTGCTTCTATTCCTTGTGCGGCATCGACAACTAAAAGCGCTCCTTCACATGCAGCTAAACTTCTTGATACCTCATATGTAAAATCAACATGTCCTGGAGTGTCAATTAAATGAAGAGTGTATTCTTCATTATTATAATTATAATGAAGCTGTACAGCGTTTAGTTTAATGGTAATTCCTCTTTCTCTTTCAATATCCATATTATCTAAAAGTTGTTCTTTTGATTCTCTTTCACTAACTGCTCCTGTAATTTCTAAGATGCGATCTGCTAGAGTACTTTTCCCATGATCAATATGGGCTATAATAGAAAAATTACGTATGTTTTCTAATTTCATATGTCACCTATTTTTCTTCATGAATTTCTTCTATAATTTTTTCTATTTTATTTCCATATGCAATTGATTCATCATAGATAAATTCTAATTCTGGTACGTTTCTAAGTTCTACTCTATCAAAAAGTTTACTACGAATAAATCCTCTAGCATTTTTTAAGGCTTTCGCTGTTTCTTCTTTTTTATCATCATTTAAAACAGTATAATATACTTTTGCATAACTTAAATCACTTGATACTTTACAATCTGTAATAGTTACAAATTTAATATCATTATCTTTTACTTCAGTCATTAAAATATAACTAATTTCTTTTACTAAATTACTACCAATTCGATCTATTTTAATACTCATGGTATCACCTCTTTTTTTATTATATCATTTATAGTCAAGTAAAGTAAACACATCAAGTTCAACTAATGTTTTCTCTTTTTAACTTTTTTTTATGCTTTTTAATTTGGTCTTCTTTTTTTATTATTCTATACTTTTTTATTAAAAGTACTAGTATTACAATAGCAGTAGTATCTCGAATAATCAAAGTGATTTTTTCAATAGTAGTTTTTGTGTAAACTAATTGATATGAACCTTTAGTTTTAATTTTAGAACTCAAATAACCATTGTTATTTACCAACTTATATATATTACCTTTACTATCTTTTAAAACATATCCTAAATAATAGGTTCTAGGTAAAGTAATAGATACTTTCTTATTATCATTTTTAGTGAATTGAAGATTTGGAAACTCATCCTTTATATCTATTAGTTCTGTTTCATAATCTGTGTATATAGAATAGTCCAATGACTTTTCATGATAGAAATCAATACTATTATTATTAACACTATAATCCAATGCTTGATCCTTTGTTAAATATTCTAAATTCCATCCCATAGATATATTTAATGAAACCATTTCTTCTTCTGTAAATTGTTTGTTTCCATAATAACTTTCTTGTCCTATACTTATTATCAACATAATTACAACAAAAAATATAGATGTAAAAATAACAATTTGTTTTTCAGACGTTTTTAATAATTCTGCAATTGGTATGACAACATATATGGAAAAAACTACAGTCAAAAATGTAATCAAACGCCATGGAAATTGAATCATCAATAAAAAATCAGGCATAATTTGCCAAATAAATTTTGAACAAATGAATGCTGTCAAAAAAATAATTGACACTAGTAAAAAGAAATATCGCTTACTATTTCTATGATATAACATATGAAATATAACACTTACAACAAATAATATTAAACTTATGATGCCAATTTTATCAATACAAAGAGTCTTAATATTTAAAACTTCGTTTAAAACAAATTCCCTACTAGCAAAAGAATCAGAAAAAACTACATATATACCTAATAATTTATGTTCAATAATCGTTATTAAAAATGGCAATGAAAATGTCAACACAATTAAAAAACTTTTAGCAAAAGCTTTTACTTTATCTTTTGAATAGAAATCTTTTTTATAATATATTAAATATAGAAGAACAAATAACGTACAAAAAACCATACTTATCAAATGACTATATATTCCAATTATATAACCTAATATAAAGAATATATAAAATTCTTTTAAATGATTTTCTTTTAATTCCTCTAACCCTAAAAAAATTAACGGAATAATTAAAAAAACAAAATTTTCTGCAAAAGCATCACGTATATATATATCATATAAATGATATGGAAATGACATATATATAATACTTGCCACAAATGAAGCAAATTCATTTTTTAATATTTTTTTTGCTAAGAAATACATGGCAATACCAGAAAGAGAAAGTGTAAAAAAATAAATCACATTCATACTAAAATATATATTTTCAGAACACTTATATATATATGCCGCTAAAAGATGAGGTAATTTTGGATAAAACAAATAAGTTCCATAGCCAAATAAATTAATTGGTAATTGCAATATATTATTTCCAAATATATGATTAAAATGAATTGTTTTTGATAATGCAATTATGTTGGCTGAATGAAATACAGTATCGTCGCCAAAAAATCTTTGATTAAAAAACAATTGAAATAAAAGTAACATGCTTATTATAATTATTAAACTACCATATAATTTATCTTCTTTTTTCATTAAATCATCATACCTCTTATTAAAATACCTATAATATCTCATCTCTTTTTTTATTATATCATTTAAAATTAAAAACAGGAAGATATTCCTGTTTCACCAACAATTAAATTATTTTTTTATTTCTCTATATGTCGCAAATACAATCATAAAAATACCGATAATTAATAAATAAAACCATAAGCTAAACGACAGCCATAATTCTTTAAATGATACAACAATATTGATAATAGTTGCTACAATAGAAATGGTAAACAAATGTTCATACTTTTTATAAGAAAAACCAATCGATAATAACATAAATGATACAATTCCTCCATACACTGAAAGTAAAATACTATCTGTAAAAATGACCATAGAAAGAAGTGCTATTGTGACCATATCCGTAATAACTATTTTATCTACATCTTTTTTGATAAAGTTTTTATTTGTTATCCATAGGAAATAAAAACCAATTAAATTCATTACTATAATAGTAATATCATTATTTTGTATATTTGATGTAACTAAACCAAACATAGGTAATGTCATCAAATAAGAAGTTATAACAAAATATTTTCTTTTGTTTTTATAAAGCCACATAATTAAACTATAGATACAAAAAACTAAAATATATCCTATAAAAAATCTCTTAAATAATGGTATATTTATAAAATAATAATAAATCATAAAATGCATAAAAATATAAAATGGAATTCTAAAACTTTTATATCTTTCTTCTTTTTCAGTAGAAAGGAATAATCCAATAATGCTTAAGATAAATATAGACATAGCTAAAAAATCAAATTTAAATAAGTTAATAAAGGATGATAATAATATAAGATAAATTAAAATTCCAAAATATAGATTTTTTAATGTATGTTCTTTTATAAAAGTGAAAAATACAAACATTAATAGAACAAGAATAGATAATGACAAATTAACTGATAAATGTTGATAACAACTTATAGCATATAAACAAGTACTAATAAAAATTATTTTTTTAAAAGGATCTAAATAATATTCCAAAGTTTTTTCTTTTGTATACATGAGGTAAATCATATTAGTAAGCATTATAGATAAAGCAACAATTAAAAATGTAGTAATATTTAATGAAATAGAAATTAAATAAAAAATCAGAAAAATAAAATTCATTAAAACCATAACAAAAGTAGAAAAATTCTTATCCTTAAAAAACAATTTATTTATGAAAATAACAATGTAAAATAAAGATAAACAAGGAATTAAAATCGAAACAAATAAATTAAAATCAATTATTACTCTAAGGCCAAAATTTAAAATGCAAGCAATTCCCATGATAATACTAGAAGCCTTACTAAAAGAAGAATCCAACCTCTTAGAATAAATGATTAAATTAAAAATTTGTAATATCGTTAAAATAGTTAAAAACACAGGATTAGCATTTTCTATATTCATAATACTTATACATATTAAAAAAAGTAATAATCCATATCCATAACACAAAGTATCTTTAGAAGTCTTAACAAAATGAATCATAGATAATATCAACGTAAACGCAGTAATCATATAAAAATAATCTAAATGAAGGACACTCATAAAATTAAATATTGATAAAACTAAAAAAGAATAAATAATGTATAATATTGTTCTATTAGAATACTCTTTATATAATAAACTACATAATATGGCATCTATAATAAAATTACTTGCCAGAAACAAATTTGATCCTTCTCCATGAACAGAAAAATAAGATCCTAATAATTCAAAATTACCTAATGAGTAATAAGTAAACCCTAGAAATACAAGACTAATTAAATAATATACTTTACAACTAAAAGTCATATGCAATTGTTTTTTTGTGAAAATATATAAAAATACAAAAAGAATAGATCCAAAGAATAAAAATAAAGTTTTCATAAAATCTGAAAAATCATCTTTAGACGTTGTAACAAAAATAAATCCCGATAAAATAACCATAAAGGTTCCAACATTTAAAATCGTAAGAATTTTTCTTTGTTTCTTTTCTTCTTCAGTTAATACTTTTATTTCTTTATCCGATTCGCTATAAGCAACAAATGCTAAAATACTGGATATAAAATTAAATGATAAATTTATGATAGCTGAAACTAAAAGAATTGTTTTATTTGATTTAGTTACAGTTCCATTTCCTAAATAAAGATAAAACATTGTAATTCCAACTTCTATAAACATAGGTATATAAGCACCAATTAAAAAGTAAAAAAGTATACTTATTCCACTAAAAATAGACGCTATTGTTAAAAACTTTTTCATACCATCCCTCTATTCTAATATTATTATAACACGTTTTTTTTAATTTGAATGACTTTCCTTTTATTCAAAATTTTTTATTTTATAAATATATTGACATAACTTCATTGACAAACATCATAAAACATACTATAATACTTAAAGCAATGTGATCTAGCAGCTGCTTTTAAATTTTATAACGTGTCTATTTCCTATAGGGATATAAGTAACTTTTGCTGCAAAGCGAAATAATATGACACCCTATAAAGTGGTAAAAGCAAACGTAGATTCCATTGGAAGGGAGGATTTTATGGCAAGATACACAGGACCTAGTTATAGAAAATCAAGAAGATTAAAATTTTCTATTCTAGAAACAGGTAAAGAACTTACTAGAAAACCAAACATTCCAGGAGAACATGGAAAAGATCGTCAAAAGAAATTATCAAATTACGGAGTTCAATTACAAGAAAAACAAAAAGTTCGTTTCATGTATGGACTTAATGAAAAACAATTTAGAAAAGTATTTGATAAAGCTGGTAAAATGAAAGGTGTACATGGTGAAAACTTACTAAAATTATTAGAAAGTAGATTAGACAACTTAACTTATCGTTTAGGATTTGCTACTACAAGAAAAGGTGCTAGACAATTAGTTAATCATGGACATGTTACTGTAAATGGTAAGAAAGTTAATATTCCATCATACACATGTAAGCCAGGAGACATTATTGCTATTAAAGAAAGCGATAAAGAATTACAAATTGTTAAATCATCTTTAGAAGCTATGCATAAAAGAGTTGATTTTGTTACTTTTGACGAAAAGAAAATGGCTGGAAGCTATGTAAGATATCCTGAAAGAAGTGAACTTAATTCAGAAATTAATGAATCACTTATCGTTGAATACTACAACAGATAATAAAAATACAAATGAGCAATCATTTGTATTTTTTTTCAAAATATTTAGTAAAAATCTTAGTAATATCATCTAAAATAATGAGAGAAAGCGCCATTAACACAATTATTAATAAAATCATAGTTAAATTAAATTCTGATAATGAATAAAAACTTTTAAATCCTAATACTTCAATAATAAAAGTTAAAATCATGGAAACCAATAAAAATGTTTTATTAAAATCTAATGGTTTTGATAAACGATATAAAAGTTGAAAACTTACAAATGCATTTAAAATAACACATAACGTTGATATTTCTGATTTATTTAAACCATAAATACTAGATAATATCATAATCAAAATAATATCGATAACAATTACAATAGCATTAGGGAAAGACTTAACTAAAACATTACTAAAGAAATTCCCTTTTACTAATTTTCTATTTGGCTCTAGTGCTAAAATAAAAGATGGTATACCAATAGCAACAACACTTGTAAGTGTTAACTGAATGGGTTCAAATGGATAAGGTTTATTTATAAATAAAAATAAGATAACTAAAAGTGCTGTATAAGTAGTTTTAGTTAAAAATAAAGATGCTGATCTTTCAATATTATTGATTGTTCCTCTTCCTTCTTCTAATACTTTTGGCATGGCATCAAAATTATTATCTAAAAGAACAATATTAGAAACATTACGAGCAGCATCACTACCACTATTCATAGCAATACTACAATCTGCTTCTTTTAATGCTAAAACATCATTTACCCCATCTCCTGTCATAGCAACAGTGTGTTTTTGTTTTTGAAGAGATTTAATGATGATTTTCTTTTGATTTGGTTTAACTCTTCCAAAAATAGTATATTCAGATACTATTTTTTCTATATCTTCATCTTTTACTTCAGATAAGTCTATTACTTTATCATAATGATTAATGCCTACTCTTTTAGCAATATTCGATACTGTAATCGGATTATCTCCAGAAATTACTTTAATATCTACTCCTTGTTTTTTAAAATATTCTAAAGTTTTAATAGCCTCTTTTCTGACAACATCTCTGATTAAAATAAACCCTAATACTTTTCGATGATGTTTTTCTTCTTCACTTATAAATGAAGTTAATACCATCACTCTATATTCTTTTGATAATTTCATTTGTTTTTGATAAACTTCACTTGTTTTATCTAACAACATTTCAGGAGCACCAAGAAAATATGTTTTATCATCTAAAACAATTCCAGAATACTTATTTTCTGATTTAAAAGGAATGACATCTTTTACATTTACATCAACTTTAGCATGATATTCTCTTTTTATAGCCTCTATCGTAGCATTATCATCTTCTGAATAAAGAGAAAATATACTTAAAGCATCTTCTATTTCTGTAATTGTTCCTTCTTCTGGAATGATATCATAAACTTCCATTTTTCCTTCCGTAATTGTTCCTGTCTTATCTAAACATAAGGTGTCAACACGCGCTAACATTTCAATACAATAAAGTTCTTGAACTAAAACATTATATTTCGATACTTTGATAATTGCTACTGCTAGGACTGTACTTGTAAGTAAAACAAGTCCTTCTGGAATAAGTCCAATTACTCCTGCAACGGTATTTACAATAGCGCTTTCGATTCCTCCACCTAAACTATATTGTTTAACAAATAAAATAAATCCAACAGGTACAATAATAATAGATACCCATTTAATGATTGTATTTAAAGATTTCATTAATACCGAATTACTTTTCTTTACATATCTTGCTTCTTTTGATATTTTAGCAGCGTAATTATCTAGTCCAATATGTTCTACTTTACCAATTACATGACCAGTTACAATAAAACTACCAGATAAAATCATATCCCCTTCTTTTTTTTCTACTAATTCTTCTTCCCCTGTTAAAAACGATTCATTTACTTCACATTTTCCAGATTTAATTATAGTATCTACTGGAATTTGATCTCCTACTTTGTATGTAATAATATCATCTAAAACAATTTCATCTACACTAATACTTTCTTTTTTTTCATTTCTAATAACTTTTACTTTTGATGTTTTTAATAAAGATAATTTATCGATAATTCTTTTGGTTCTAATTTCTTGTACAATACTAATTAAAGTATTACAAATAATACCTCCCATAAAAAATAAGTTTTTATAAGAATGAACCATACAAATAAGAAAAGCTAAAAAGAAATTAAGAATGTTAAATAGTGTAAAAATGTTCATCAAAAAAATTTGTTTCACCGTTTTCGTTGGAACATCGGTTACAATATTTACTAATTCATCTTTTTTCCGTTGTTTTAATTGATTTTTAGAAAGACCTTTGGTTATGTCTGGTTCATATCTTTTTATTCTATCCATTGTTTCCACCTATTCTTATTATATCATGAAAAGAAAAAAGAAATCGTCTATTAAAGTCTGATTTCTTGTTTTATACATTTTTTTACATAAACTTGCCAATATAGTACTTTTTCTTACCTCTTCTTACCACAATAGCCTTTTCTTCTATAGCTATATCTTTAGAAATAATTTTTGTTTCATCTGTGATTTTATCTCCATTGATGGTAATAGATCCAGCATTTATAAACTCTCTAGCTTCTCTTTTAGAGGAAGCTATTTTATAGTTTACTAAAAAGTCAACTAAAGATAGTTCTTCTGTTATTTCAAATGATGGAACATCTTTTAATGATTTTTCTAGTTCATTTAAAGTTAATGCTTTAATATTTCCACTAAATAGTGCTTCACTAATTTCTTTAGCTCTTATGTATGATTCTTCTCCATGTAGAAAAGTAATAACTTCATGTGCGAGTGTTTTTTGCGCTAATCTTTCGTTTGGATTTTCTTTATGTTTTTTTTCAATATCCTCGATTTCTTCTTTTGTTAAAAAAGTTAATTTTTTTAAATAATCAATTACACAAGAATCATCACTATTAATTAAATATTGATATAGTTCATATGATGATGTTTTGTTTTCATCTAACCATAAAGCATTTCCTTCTGTTTTTCCAAATTTAACACCATTTGAATCTAATACTAAAGGCATAGTCATACCAAATAGCTCAATATTTTCTTTTTTACGTGCAAGCTCTATTCCTGTTGTAATATTTCCCCATTGATCTGATCCTGCGACCTCAAGTGTCACTCCTTTAGTTTTATTAAGCACTAGAAAATCTAATCCTTGCAGAATGGTATATGCAAATTCACAAAATGTTATTCCTGTCTCTAATCTTCTTGAGATAATGTCTTTGTCTAACATATAATTTACGTTAATATATTTCCCGTAATCTCTTAAAAAATCAATTGTATTAATCTCTTTTATCCAATCATAGTTGTTAACTACTTCAAATCCAAAGATTTCTTTTGCTTGTTTGGTAAGTCCTTTAACATTTTCTTCTACTTTTTCTCTTGTAATCATAGCTCTTTCACTAGATGGTTTAGGGTCTCCAATAAGACCAGTAGCGCCTCCTATCAAAAGAATTGGCTTATGTCCATATTTAGCAAGTCTTGTAGCAATTAAAAAACTAGAGAAATGTCCTATATGCATTGAATCTGCAGTTGGATCTGTTCCAATATAAAAGGTAAGTTTTTCCTCATTTAATTTTTTTTCTAGTTCTGGACTTGATACATCTTTAATAAGACCTCTCCATTTTAAATCATCGTATAATGTCATTTCTATTCCCCTTTCATAATATCTTTTCCATGAGAAGAGCCAATTCTAGATACTCCCATTGATATAAATTTAGATGCATCTTCATGTGTTTTTATACCTCCAGATGCTTTTACTTCTAATACTTCATTTTTATATTTCATGATAGTTTCAATATCTCGTATACTTGCTCCCCTAGACCCAAAACCAGTAGAAGTTTTAATAAAATGAACAAAAGTTTCGTTACAAATTTGCGTCATTTTTATAATTTCTTCTTCTGTTAAAAGTGATGTTTCGATAATTACTTTAAGTGTTTTTCCATCAATTGCATCTCTAATTTCTTCTATTTCTTCTTTGACATAATCATAATCTTTATCTTTAAGAGCTCCAATATTGATGACCATATCAATTTCATCTGCACCTTCATTTACAGCCTCGATGGCTTCATATGCTTTTACTTCTTTGGTATTCATGCCAAGTGGAAAACCTACTACTGTATCTACTAAAACGTTACTACCTTCTAACAACTTTTTAGCAAATGGTACATAGTATGGATGAACACATACACTTGCGAAATGATATTTTATGGCTTCATGACATAAATCTTCAATATCTTTCATTGTTGCATCCATTTTTAAATTTGTCGAATCAATATAACTATTCATAAAATACCTCCTAAAATATTTTCTTTAATTCTTTTATATTTTTTATTTTATTTTTGGAATATTCCTTTTCTTCTCCTAATGTATAATAAATGGCATTCATTCCTGTATTAATTGCTCCTTCTACATCGACTTTTATATTGTCACCTATCATAACACATTCTTCTAATTTATGTGGATGACTTGCCAAAAGGAAACTTGCTTCGTATGGTTTTAAGTAATAATCCCCTCCATATATTTGATCAAAATAGGAAATCAAACCTACTCTTTTCAATTTCTCTTTTTGTGGTTTCGTAAACCAATTAGATAAAACTACAAGTTCTAATTTTTTCTTTTTTAAATATTCTAAAGTTTCTTTAGTAGCAGTCGTATCCTGATTATCTAACTGTGCATTAAACTTAAACCATTTTTCCATAAAATCATAACCAACTTTATAACTCAAATATTTATTTAAATGATTTATGAATATATTTTTATCATACTGCCTATAGATATTCTCATATTCTGTCAATATTTTCAAAATGTTTTTAGTCAAATACTCTCCATGATTTGGTACTGTTTCTTCAAAAAATTCTGTTTCTCTATAGTAATTTGGTATTAGTAAAGTATAATCAATATCAAAAATAACCCTTTTTATTTTATTAGCATCAAAATCCATATTCATTTTATTACCCCCTAAAAATGAAAAAAAAATCTTAATAATGTAAGGACGAGAAACCCGTGGTACCACCTTACTTCATAAGAATCTTATGCACTTTCTTCTTAACGCGAATACACGTTTTAACTCCGAATACGTATTTCATTTTATCTTCTTGATTTATTCTCACCAACCATAAATTCTCTTTTATTACCAAAGATAAAACTAATGATTATTCTTCTTCATTAATTGAATTTATTATAGTATATTTTTTATAATTGTGTCAATATCTTTAAACTTTTTCTATATAATGATTTTTATCATAACATTGTCATAAGCACTTTCTTAGATAATCCTGTTACTTTGGAAACAAAATCAGTAGTTGCGCCTTCTTTAAGCATACGCTTAGCTAATTCTACTGTTTTATTATTGGCGCCTCTTATTTCTCCTCGTCTTTCTCCACGTTTTTCTCCTATTCTAATTCCTTCTTCTCTTCCTTTATATCTTAGTAATCCTTCTAAGTTCATTTTCTCTTCACTCTCCTTCATTTTCTCATATGATTCTTTATTTAAATTGTATTTTTTTATTCTTTCTATTATTTTTTCTTCTATTTTATTATTTAGTTTTAATTCATTTAGTTCTGATTTCTCTTTTACTTTAAATATCTTTGCTAAAT
>CACZQZ010000005.1 GCA_902783405.1 uncultured Erysipelotrichaceae bacterium | reverse complement strand
GCTAAAAGAATAAAAGAAGGAACAATTATTTCTTTTGGAGATGGTCTTTTGAAAGCAAAATGTATTTCTAAAGAAGAAGATGGAATATGTACTTTTCAAATGATATATGATGGCATTTTTTATGAAATATTAGATAAATTAGGAGAAATGCCACTTCCACCATATATTCATGAAAAATTAAACGATAAAGATAGATATCAAACAGTGTATGCTAAAGAAATAGGAAGTGCTGCTGCGCCTACTGCAGGACTTCACTTTACAAAAGAATTGTTAAACGAAATAAAAGAAAAAGGAGTTGATATCTTATTTGTAACACTTCATGTAGGACTAGGAACCTTTAGACCAGTTAATGTAGATGATGTAAAAAAACATAAAATGCATAGTGAATTTTATCAAATGAATAAAGAAGTGGCTGATAAACTAAATAAAGCAAAAAAAGATGGAAGAAGAATTATTAGTGTAGGAACTACTACAACTAGAGTACTTGAGACAGTCTCATCTCTTTATGGAGAATTTAAAGAGTGTTCTGGGTGGACAGATATTTTTATTTATCCAGGATATGAATTTAAAGCAGTAGATGCTTTAATTACAAATTTTCATCTGCCAAAATCAACACTTGTGATGTTAGTATCTGCACTAGCAGGAAAAGAAAACATTTTAAATGCTTATAAAGATGCTATAAAACATGAATATCGTTTTTTCTCTTTCGGAGATGCTATGTTCATAAAATAAAGGAGAAAAACTTATGGAAAAAATAAATGAAATTATAGAAAAAGAATTAACAGAAAACAATATTTATGATATAGAGGAATTTACATATCTTTCTAAGATGGTGGATATTATATTAAGTGAAAAATTGCCATCTAAAGAACAAAAATATAAAAAAAGAGTTCCTCTTTGTAAAAGTATTAAGTATACAAATATGTTTTTAAATTATCTAGATCCTTCTTATGCTAATGTTCTCATAAAACGTTTAGAAAATAATCAAATTGAATTTGAAAAAGATTATGAAGACAATAACAAAATAGCTCTTTCAGATATGAAAAATAATGAAAATTACATTTATATTCCATACCAAAATAATATCGGTGATACCTTTATGATGACTCATGAAGTGATACATGATATATCCTTAGAACCAGAAATAAGTTTGGCACGTAGTTTTTATTGTGAAGTTTTCTCACTTCTTTCAGAAAAATTACAAAAAGATTATTTTGAAAAATATTTTCATATTAAAGAATATCAGATAAACGATAAAAATATGCTATGTTATATGAAAGAAAACACAATATGTATTGAGTTTGAACTTAGATTAATTTCTGAATACTTAGAAAAAGGTTACCTTACTAAAATGGATATTTTAAATGTTATCGAAACATTTGATATGAAATATGCTGTTTTACTTTGGACTCATGTCAAAACTATTTTAGAAGAAAAAGAATTTACTTTATTTTTACAGCAAAGATATGTGGTTGGATATTTACTAGCTTCTTTTATGCATGAAAGAATATTAAATGATCCAAAGAAAATAGAAGAGTTTTTAGAATTAAATGAAATTATTAATGATTATACAGAAAAAGATTTTTTAGATTATTTGGGCTTGGAACTTGATAATGGTTACTATTTTAATTTAACAGAAGAATCATATAAACAATTACAAAAATCTTATCATAATGAAGTAAAAAGGGTAAGGAGTTAATATGAAAAAAATTATTGTTATAACAGGACCTACTGGAACTGGCAAGACAAAATTAAGTCTAGAACTTGCCAAAAAATATAACGCGGAAATTATAAATGCAGATAGTACCCAAATTTATAAAGGAATGAATATAGCTACTGCTAAAATAAAAGATAAAGAAGGAATTATCCATCATTTGATGGATATCAAAGAAATAACAGAAGCTTATTCCATTTATGATTATCAAAAAGATGCTAGAAAATGTATCGATGAAATTCATCAAAAAGGAAAAACAGTTATTTTTGTAGGTGGAACAGGTTTATATATTAAAGCAGCTTTATTTGATTATAAATTTAGTGAAGAGGTAAAACAAAATTATGATATGTATTCTAATGAAGAATTATATGAACTCTTAAAAGAAAAAGAACCAAATACAAATATTCATCCAAATAATAGGAAAAGAATCGAAAGAGCCCTTTCTAGAGAAAATAGTGATGATATTGGAAAGAACACTTTACTTTATGATACAATTTTTATTGGATTAACAGCAAATAGAGAAATACTTTACGATAAGATTAATCAAAGAGTAGATGACATGGTAAGTGAAGGATTACTTAATGAATCCGAAAATATTTATAAATCAGGTATTCGAAGTAAAGCCGTTCTCACACCAATCGGTTATAAAGAATTATTTCCTTATTTTGAAGGTAAAGAATCATTAGACAATTGTTTAGATAAGATAAAACAAAATAGTAGAAGATATGCTAAAAGACAATATACCTTTTTTCGTCATCAAATGAATATTACTTGGATAGAAGTTGACTATGAACATTTTGAAAATACCATAAAAAAAGCTATTTCTGTGATTGAAAAATAAAATTATAATCATTGTAAATTTTTGTAAAATTAAAAAAAATTAAGATTTTATCCACTTTCTAATAAAAAAATATGATACAATTAATTAGAAAGCAAATTGCTTTCTATATTGCCCCATAGCCAAGTGGTAAGGCAGCAGACTCTGAATCTGCCATTTCGTCGGTTCGAATCCTACTGGGGCAGCCAATTTGAATTTTACTTCTTATATAAGAGTTTTTTCTAAAGGAGATGTTTTATGATATCAACATCTATTCTAAAATTACAAAATGATAGTGAAAAAATAAAGATTATTAACAATAGTGAAACCGATATGATTCATTTTGATGTTATGGACGGGATATTTGTATCTAATACAACTAGATATGATAAATTACCTTTTTTAACAAAGCCGGTAGACATTCATCTTATGGTAGAAGATGTACGTACATATGTAGATAAATTTATGTATTTAAAGCCTAATAGTATTACTTTTCATTTAGAAGTACATGATGATATCAATAAAATTATTTCTTATATCAAAGAAAAAAAAATTAAAGTAGGAATTGCTATAAAGCCAGAGACCAAAGTAGAAGAACTACTTCCTTATTTAGATCAAATTGATTTAGTTTTGGTTATGACAGTATCTCCTGGTGCTGGCGGACAACCTTTTATGAAAGAAATGATTCCAAAAGTAAAAGAATTACGAAAACTACAACAAAAACATCATTTTCAAATAGAAGTAGATGGTGGAATTAATGATAAAACAATAAAATTATGTGATGCTGATATTTATGTCGTAGGAAGTTATATTACGAACTCTGATTATCCAAATAAAATCATAAAACATTTAAAAAGTATATGAAACATTCTTCATATATTTTTTAATTACAGATATAGTTGACGAGGTAATGAATAATTTATAAAATAATGTGTGGTGGTAGAAATGAAAGATTACATTAAAGGAAATTTTAGACAGAGTATTTTTTCATCGGATAATGGTTATATAATTGGTATTGTTAAATTAAAAGAAACAAATATTTCAGAATTAGAATACTATATCAATCGTTCTATTACCATTACAGGATATTTTTATGAGCTTAATATGAATGATACCTATCTTTTTTATGGGAATTTAGTAAATCATCCTAAATATGGTTTACAATTTAACGTATCTGAATATGAAAGAATGAAACCTGAAGATAAAGATGGTATCGTTTCTTTTCTATCTTCTGATTTATTTAAAGGAGTAGGAGAAAAATTAGCAACACAAATTGTTGACGTTCTTGGAAAAGATACATTAAATAAAATATTAGAAGATAAAAGTAATCTACTTATGGTACCAAAGTTATCTCAAAAAAAAATAGACACAATTTATAATACATTAGTTAAATATGAAGAAAGTCATAGTATGATTGTTTATTTAACAGAACTTGGTTTCAGTATGAAAGATGCATTAATGATTTATAATACATATAAGAAGAATACTATGATTGTTTTAGAGAATAATATATATAAGCTTTTAGATGATATTACAGATATAAGCTTTTTAAAAATAGATGAAATAAGTTCTAAACTTGGTATGATGTTTGATGATGAACGAAGAATAAAAGCTGTAATCATCTACATTATGAAGAAAATATCTTTTGAAACAGGAAATACATATGCCAATAAAGAAGAAATATATTCCCAAGTTTATCGGTATTTAAAATTTGAAATTGATGAAGCAAGCTTTGATGATTATTTAAGTGAACTTGCTAATGAAAGAAAAATTGTAAAAAAAGAATATGATTATTATTTAAAAGATATCTATGAAGCAGAAAGAAATATTGTTTATACTTTTACTAAATTATTAAATCAACCAAAAGAAAAAATTAAAAATTTAGATTCTAAAATAAAAGAATTAGAAAAAAATAACAATATTTTCTATAATGAAAAACAAAAAGAAGCTATAGAGAAAGCTTTAAAAAATCACTTATTTTTGATTACAGGAGGTCCAGGAACAGGAAAAACAACTTTAATCAAAGCTATTATAACTATCTATCAAGATATTCATAAATATAGTGAAGAAAAACTAGAAGAACATTTGAAGTTATTAGCACCAACTGGAAGAGCGAGTAAACGAATGAGTGAAAGTACATTCTTTCCGGCAAGTACTATCCATCGCTTTCTAAAATGGAATAAAGAAAATAACTCTTTTTCTGTCAATGAAAAAAATAAAGATAAAAGTACATTTTTTATCATCGATGAGACATCGATGATTGATACTCTTTTATTGGATAACTTTTTAAAAGGAATAACGGATGACGTAACTTTGATCTTTGTTGGAGACTTTCACCAATTACCAAGTGTGGGTGCTGGACAAATATTAAAAGATATGGTTGAATCCAATAAAATAGAAATGGTCGAATTAAAAGAATTATATCGACAAAGTGAAAATTCTTATATTCCAGTTCTTGCTAAAGAAATAAGAGAAAATAATTTGAACAATTACAAAACATCTAAGAATGATTATCAATTTTTAACTTGTTCAAAGGAAGTTATGATAGATAGCATCAAAAATATTTGTAAAAAAATTATAAAAAAAGGATATGATTACAGAACTTTTCAAATATTAGTTCCTATGTATAAAGGACCATTTGGAATAGATCATTTCAATCAAGAATTACAAAATATTTTTAATCCAAAAAATAAAATAAAAAAAGAATTACTAGTAGGAGACGTTATATACCGAGAAAAAGATAAAATATTACAGTTAACCAATATGCCTGAAGAAAATATTTTTAATGGAGACATTGGAATAATTGAAAAAATTATAGAAAGTAAATATTCTGAAAGTAAAAAAAGTGAAATTTATGTTAATTTTGATGGTCATATTGTAAAATATCTACCAAACGATTTTCATAAAATTAGACACGGCTTTGTTATTAGTATTCATAAATCGCAGGGAAGTGAATTTGATTTAGTTATGTTACCAATATGTTCTCCTTATAAAAGAATGCTTTATCGAAAACTAATTTATACAGCAATAACTAGAGCTAAGAAAAAACTAATTATCATAGGAGAAGAAGATGCTTTTGTTTACAGTGTAAATAATAATAATGAAAATACTAGAAAAACTAAATTGAAAGAAAAGCTACAAAAAATTCGTATAAAATGATGAGAAGAAGAAATAATAGTAATGTATGCATTAAGCATATAAATCATATTTTAAGAGGTGATAACATGAAAGCAAAAGACGTAATGTATATGGCATTAGGTGCAGGAGCAGTTCTCGCTTATCAAAAGTATAATAAACCGCTTATGAAAGCAATGAAAAAAGAAGCTAATATGATGGTTGAAAAAGCGGATGATACAATCGAAAATATGATGAACTAAAGAGGAAGAAAATTCCTCTTTTTTTCTTTATTTTAAAGAGAATTACATTTGACTTTAAATAGGGTAAATGCTATAATTTACCATGGATTTAAAATTGCGCATAAAAACAATTTGACAAATGGTTTTTTTTGTGCTAGAATATGCACTAATTTCTGAAAGAGGGGGTATTTATATGTATGAAGATAGGAAAGAAAAATTTTCAATCAGAGATTTAGTTTTACAAATTTTATTCATTTTATTATTTATATTTTTACTTATGTGGTTATTTCCAACTAGAAGTGATGTGAAAACCATTGCAGGTAAATGTGATTCAAACAGTACATCTGCAGAGTGTAAAAATACAAATAGTAATGATAATTCTATTTTATATGATAGAATTTTTAATGAAAATGTCCTTAATATGAAGGATGCTGCTAAGAGTTATTTTACAACTGAAAGATTACCACAAACTGTTGGTTCTAAAACAACAATGACATTGAGTGATATGCTTTCTAAAAAGATTATTTTACCATTTAAAGATAAAAATGGTAAAACATGTAGTGAAAAAGATTCTTATGTAGAAGTTACAAAAACAAAAGCTAACGAATATGTATTAAAAGTTAACTTAAAATGTGGATCTGAAGAAAACTATATATTAGTTTATATGGGATGCTATGATTATTGTACAACATCTATGTGTGAAAAAAATAAAGCTGATGTAAAAACACCAGTACTTAAAAAGGTAACTACACCAAGTAAAACAACAAATGTTACTGTACATAAAACGACATCAACTCCATCACCAAAAACTTACACATGTAAAATAGCCGATGGAAAATACTGGGGTATAGATGGTAAATCTGTAAGCAAGGAAACATATGATAAAGAATGTACAACACCAAGTAAAGGCAATACGATTACGAACATTATTAATAATGTAACAAATGTTATTATTATTAAAGGATGTAATGAATGTAAACTTGTAACTTATACTTGTAAAGTTGTAGATGGAAAATATTGGGGTAAAGATGGTAAAGTAGTAGATAAGGATACTTATATTAAAGAATGTACGACACCAACACCTACACCAACACCAACTTCAAAACCAACGCCAACACCAACTCCACAAGAGAAGGTATGTGAATACATTAAAGTTGAAAATGGTTCATTTAGTAATTGGTCAAATTGGTCAGAATGGGGT
>CACZQZ010000004.1 GCA_902783405.1 uncultured Erysipelotrichaceae bacterium | reverse complement strand
TCAATAAATTCCTCTAATTCTGAGAATTTGATAATTTTTTCTAATCTATTATCAATTTCTTTTTTCGTCATTCCAAAAATAGAAGCATTGAAATAAATGTTTTCTCTACCTGAAAAATCGGGATGAAAACCTGCACCTAATTCTAGAAGTGATGCTAATTTACCATTAACAGTGATTTTTCCTTTGTTTGGATAAATTATCTTTGTCATTAATTTTAACAAGGTACTTTTTCCACTACCATTTGTTCCAATTAATCCAACAGTTTCTCCTTGCTTTATCTCTAAATTTATTCCTTTTAAAATATGTAATTTTTCATTTTGATTTCTATTCCAAAAAATCAATTTTTCTTTTAAACTATTTGCTTTATCATAGTATATTTTAAAATCTTTATACACATCTTCAACGATAATAGCATTTTCTGATTTTTTCATACGTCACCTTCCAGAAATATTATATCAAAAAAAAAAGAAAAATCCAAACTTTCATAGTGAATATAATTGAATTATCTTTTTTATTATATAATTATTGAAATATTTTTTTAGTGATTTCAGATTCTTTTTTTCTATCATTTACTTTTTTTTCTTTTAAAATTCTATTAGTTAATGTAATATCATTTGTAATTATATTATCCACTTTTAAATCAATCATGTGATTAAGAGTTTCTTCTGAATCAACAGTCCATGTCCATATTTTTTTATCCAAATTATGTATTTTATTTACAAGAGTTTCATCTATAACAGAGTTTTCCACACAAAAGCCATCAATATTACTTGAATTTATAAATTCATCATCTACTTCATAACTAATATAATATGTTTTTATTTCACTACTTATATTTTTAACTTTTTCTAAAGATTCATATGAGCCAGACGCTATAATACATTTTTTTTCATATTCGTATGTTTTAATTATATCAAGAACTTTTTTTTCAAAGTCTTCATTTTTGTTATATGTTTTTAATTCAATAATTAATTTCATATTATTATTTTTTGCAAATAAAATTACATCTTCGAGTAATGGGATTTTTTCTCCGTCAAATTTTTTATCAAAATATCTTCCTGCATCATAACGTTTAATAACATGATATGGAACTTCCAGTGGTCTTGTATCCACCCCAGAAACTCTAGTGAATTCACCATCATGAAATACAATGATTTTACCATCTTTGGTTTGTTGTACATCAAGTTCAATCCATTCAGCCCCTAATTTTTTTGCCCCTTTAAAGGCACTCATGGTATTTTCTGGATAATCCAAGCTTGCTCCACGATGTGCTGTAACTTCTACTCTATTTATATGTTCTGTTTGAAAATTAACGTTTCCTTCCATAATTTGATAAGTATAATCTGCTGATTTAATAGTAATAAAAATAACAATTAAAAATAATACACCTATAAATAGTTTATATGCTTTATGACTTGTAATATCTTCATATGTATTGATATCAACTAAGTCTCCTTTTTCAATTTTTTGCTTATAAAATAAAGTACCAATAGTTAGGTAATATAAAATCTTTGATAAACTTAAAAAAATAGTTATAGCAATAAGAATAATACACCAGATTATAGTGATACTTAAATTATCTAACACTTTTGGAATATTCAAATAATGATATGTTAATATATACATAATATAAAACAAAATAATAATAAATAAAAATGTTAAAAATAAAGAGAATAAATCTTCTGTAAAATGATATTTTGTAAGTTTTATACTATTTTTCTTTGATTTATTAAATCGCATATCTTCAAGAAGAATAAAATGAAATATATATTTTCTTTTTAATAGAAATGCAATTAAAACAAAAAATATAATATAAAATATGAACTTATACTTTTGAAATATATTTATAATATATAATAAATATTCGGCATGATTAAATTTACAGTAAATTAAAATAAATAAAAATAAAATACAAAACAGAATATTTTTTAAATTAAGTAGCTGTAGACATTTAACATTAGTAATTAAGAAAAGATTTTTTAATTTCATTTTTTCTCTTTGGTACGAAGAATCAAACAAAAGAATAAGAGCTGTAGTATGATAAATTTCTGTTAAAATAATGAAAACAAATAAAACTAAAAAATATAAAAAAGCTTCATTACTTTGAATAACAGAATTTAAGTTTTGAATCGAAAGATAGTAATCTCCAGTATGTTGTAAAGTTAAATTAAAACCATTCACTGAAATAAAAATAAACAATAATAACGTTATTGTCTTATAAATTACTTCAAACGCTACTAAAGTTTTTATATTATATTTTAATAGTTGAAACATATTCTTTCTAAACACCATACTGCCTCACTCCATTTTACGTCTTTGCACCAAACTATTATATCACAACAAAAAGAATTTGTTATATTTTTCTTTACTTTTTTATTCATTTACAATTATATAATACAAAAAATTGAGTAAAATTTACTCAACTTTTAATTAATTTTTCTTTTAAAATCTTCTAAAGTCGTATCACTACCAATAACATATCTTGGAATTTGAAATAAATCTACGCCAGGAGAAGCCTTTTTATTTCCACCTACAAAAGCCATTTCAAATCCAGCTTGTTTTAAAAGTTCTATTGAATGATTATTATATTCATAAAATGGGAAGCAAAAAACTTTAGATTCGCCAAGTTCATTTTGACTGGTTTTTAAATCATTTAAAATTTTATCATCAGGCCAACACTGAATTGCTCCACCTTGTCCTTTAGGACAAACACCAGTATTATGCATATCATGTGAATGAGATTCTAATTTTACATATTCATTTTTAAAATCACTTGGATGATACCATGAAGTTATTAAAAATAAAGTTCCATGCATTTTATATTCATTTAAAAGTTCTACACCAAGCTCAGCTAGATAACCATCATCTATAGTAATTACTAAACTTGTTTTAGGGACATTGATTTCTTTCTTTAAGAATAATTTTAAATCTTCTGCTGTTAATGCAGTATAATTATTTTCTTTTAAATAATCTAAATGTGATATAAATTGTTTTTTGGTATGACAAATAATTTGATCGCATTTTTCTCCTTTTTCAGGATCATAGAAAAAGTGATAATTTAAAACAGCAACACTACTTGCTAAAGAAGTATCTGAATTTTGTTTTTCGGTTATATTTCCTTCATCTTTTTTTATTTCATATAATTCTTCTTTATATAAAACATAGTTTTTATCTTCTGTTTTTCTATAAATTGGTAAACTTAACTTTTCTTTTATAGTTAATAATTTTTTATCATCTTGTGATAATGTCAAGTTTTCTCCTTCTATATTTTCATTATATGGAACCCATCTTTCATATGATTTATCTTTTTGTTTTTCTTCTGATTTAATAAAGGAATCATAGTAAACATAATAATCACTATTTTTTATTTTAAAATATTTATCTTTAGATTCTTCTAATGATATTTTAGCATCTTTATAAATAGTACCTGCATCTATGTATTTTTTATTTTCATACTTATAAAGTTTTGTGTCTTCTTTTATACTTGCAAATTCTGTGTAATAATCTTTTGCATTATACTTTTCTTTTATTTGTTTTGTATCTTTTGTTTCTTTAGATGATCCCCTTTTCCATGGTTTTAGTAAAAATAATCCAATGATTAAGAAAATAAATAATAAAAATATAATTAAAATAATAACAGCACTCTTTTTTAGTCTTCTCTTTTTCATAAACTCTCCTTTAATTATTCTCTATAAAATTCGTAATAATGTCTAACATTTTTTGGTTATTTGGTTTATATTTTATAGGTTTCATTTTTTTTACTTTTTTTAGGATTTCAGATAAATCATCATCTTCATTATAAGCTAATAGATATCCTTTTTCACAAAAGGAATCAATAAGTTGTATTTGATGATCATTTAAGTGTTCCCCATATTTTTTAAGTCTAGGACAACCTATAATTCTTTTACCCAATTTTAAAGCATCAAAAATAGAACCTACACCACCATGTGTAATTAATAAATCACATTTTTCCATATATTTATGGTATTCCTCCATAGGAATCATACCAAGAATTTTCATATATTTTGATTCATATTTGGTATATCCTGCTTGAACAATAACATCTTCTTTGATATTTCCTTTTTTAATTTGCTTTTCTATTTTTTCAAGCAGTCTTGGAAAAGGTTTATCTTGAGTGCCTAACGTTACAAATATCAATATATCCACCCCCCATAAACTGCTTTAGGATATAAATTTAGCATACTTTCCCACTGCACTAAAAATAAATCCGCAATAGGATAAATCATTTTACCAGATTTTGTTTTTGTTTTACTATTAGCAAAAGTTTCAATAAAAATAATTTTAGATCCAAATAACTTTCCAATATAACACATAGGAACTGCTGTATGAGTTCCTGTTGTTATAATAAATTTTGGTCTTATTTTTACATAATAATAAAGTGATTTAAAAATATTTATAATTAGTTTAAATGGATACAAAATAAGAGTTAGAGGCGTACTATAAGTACCATAAACCAAGTAATCAATTTTTTTACCATATTTATTTTTTAAATTTTTATTGGACTTTGTTTTTTCTGTAATAATATGATAATCATAGTTTTTAAATATTTTTTCTAGTTGCATCATTTCTGAAAAATGACCACCTGTCGAAGATATAAATAAAACTTTCTTTTTCATATAATAACCTCCTGCTTTTTAAATAATTTATTTAAGATGAAACAAAAAACAGTATATTGGAAAAGTAAACTTATTAATTGAGCGAAAATAAAAGTTTCTTTTTCCTTTTTCTTTTAAATATGGATTTTCTTTATAATTTGGATAAACATCTAATAATTTATGATAAGATTCTTTAAGCATTTTCTTTCTAATTTTATGATCTTTAATTTTAACCATTCTAAGAAAAGAACTACCAAAAATATATCTCATATAAATATATTCTAATTCATTTTTATATTCATCATAAAAATGATGTTTTTTATAATATTGTATAGTACCATCTAGTACTTTATAAATATCTTTTAATTTATCTGTTCGATCACTTGTAATAGAATTATCTCTTTGTACATAGTGAACATAAACATCTTTAACATAAGCAAAATTTTTAATATAAGGAAAAACTTCATAACAAAATTCTACATCTTCAAAATGTACTCCTTCATGAAAAGATATTTTATTATTAATTAATAACTCTCTTTTATAAAGTCTATTCCATACAACAGCTCTCATTGATAGTAATGGGTGAATGTTTTTATTTAAATAATCATATCTTTTCTTTTTAAGAAATTCCCAAATATAATCACATTCACATACATCTGCGTCATTTTCTTTTGCTTTATCATACATTTTTTCATATAAATTATCATCAATATAATCGTCACTATCTAAAAAAGTAATATATTCTCCTTTAGCTTTTTTTAAACCAAAATTTCTTGCTTTACTAACTCCTCCATTTTGTAAATGATAAGCTTTTATATTTTGATATTTTTTTGCATAGTTATCAATAATTTCTTTGCTTTTATCTGTACTTCCATCATTGATAACAATGATTTCTATATCTTTAATCGTTTGACAAGTCAAAGAATCTAAACACTTTTCCATATATTTTTCAGTATTATATACAGGAACAATAACACTTATTTTAATCATATTTATCTTCCTTTCGTTATTAATGATAATAGAAAATAATTTTTATAATAGAAAAGATGGCAAACGATTTTAAATTTGATACTTTTCTTTTTATAATACATATTTTTTGTATAATCTGGATATTTTTGTTTCATAATTTTTTGAATTTTTAAAAGCATATCTTTTTTTTGAAATTTAAAAAATCTAAGTGATGCACTATATAATAAATGTTCTATATATAAATACTCTAGTTCTTCTTTATAATCTGTAGTAATATGTCCCTCTAAATAATCCATAACATCAAATATATTTTTTAGTTTTTCTGAATATGTTATTTTTTGCATTGTGGAGTTTTCTCTTATAATATAATGATAATAAGGTTTTTCTATGTATTCTATGTTTTTGGATACCATAGCAAGTAATGGAATGGTTGCCAAATCTTCATAAATAATTTTCTCTTTAAAGAAAATGTTGTGTTTTATAAATAAATCTCTTTTATAAAGTCTTGCTACTGGTCCCATATGAGAAGTCATCATGTTTTTATTTTTTTCTGTATTTACATCCCAATAGTTTTTAAAGACAAGTTTATCTGCTTTACTTTCTTTTAAAATATCACAAATAGCTACATCTGCATCTTTTTCTTGTACCAAGCGATATAAATCTTCTAGCATATTTTTGTCAATATAATCGTCACTATCAACAAAAGTAATATATTCTCCACTTGCTTTTTTGATACCTATATTTCTAGCTACTGCTTGTCCTTCATTTTCTTTATGAATAATTACAAATCTTTCATCACTCTCATATTTTTTTAAAATCTCTAAAGATGAATCTGTACTTCCATCATCAATAGCAATCACTTCGAAATCATTGAATGTTTGATTCAAAATACTATTTAAACATTTTTCTATATATTTTTCTGTATTATATACAGGAATAATAATACTTATTTTAGGCATATTTTCACATCCTATTTCATTTATCTATTTTTATTATAACAAAAAACAAGTCTTTTGCATACTTGTTTTTATATTTAGGTTATTTATTTTTTAAACATTTTTTTTAATTTTTTTCTAATTTTAAAAGGAACTACCTTTCTAAATAGTCTTCTAATTTTACTTTCGTTTACATCTAAACAATCAAATGATGGTCGATAAAGTTTACTGTCTTCAACACAAAACACGTCTTTTCCTGATACGTTAGCAATTGTTTGAGCTTGATTTTTGCTACTTTCAATGAATATCACAGTATTTGGTAATTTTTTATATTGTTCTCCCTTAAAGCTTCCATGATTTCCAAGTTTAATACGTTCTTCTTTAGATGATAAATTCATCATAATTAATTGATCATATTGAATATTATTTTTAGAAAGCCAATATTCAGTTTGTGATCTATATTTTTCAAGCCTTGATGTTACTAAATAACCAATTTTTCTTGTTGGAACAACTCTCGGTTTTACCGTCTTAATAAACTTTATATATTTTTTTCCATCATCATTTTCTTCTTCTGAAGGGTCTCTACAAAGTACACCATCAATGTCTACACATGCTTGTTCCAAAAGTCCATGATGCATATAATTCCATTCAAACATTCTAGGACTAGGACAAATATCAAAATATAAATCCGGTAATTTTTTTGTTTTTTCGTTTACAAACACTACTAAAAATATAACTTTATTTTTATATTTTGATTTTTTAATCTTTTCTTTTGCTTCATTTAATGCTGTTCCAGATATTGAACTATCATCCACAATTAATATCTTTCTTGCATCAGAAGGTTTTGATATCCAAGTCTTCTTTACTTTAGTCGTACCTGAAGCATACATACTATCCGATAATAACAAATCTAAATCAGATAATGGTAAATTCAAATATAGAGATATCATACTCGCTACCATTAGTCCACTTTTTGGTATTCCTACTACCAAATCCACATCTGAAGGTATTTTATGTAAATTATTATTTAAAATATTAGCTAAATCTTCATACGTCCTAAAATTCATTTTCATACTCCTTTTAGTAATACTCTTTTTCTATTCTCTTTAAAATACTATCTTTACCAAGAACTTGTAATATTTCATATAAATCTGGAGTTTGTGCTTGAGTTGTTATAGCTACTCTAATAACAGTTGCAATATCAGTAATGTTTCCTTTATAATTATCTGGATTTTCTTTATAGTCTTTCATATTATCTGCATAACCTAATTTTTTAGCAAGTTCTTTCATTTTGTTAAACCAAGTTTCATGATCATCATTTTCATCATAATAATTAGTAAAATACTCATTTACGATATTCTTAATTTCATCTTTATCATTGATATTTTGAAAATCATATGTTTTTTCTTCTTTTTCAAATAATTCATCAAACATATACCAAGAATATTTTCTTATATCACTATACATAGCATAATCTTTACGAGGTTTTTTCTTTTCTCTTTCAATATTTAAAACTTTTAAAGCATAATCTTTATCATTTTTTAAAATTTGATGAAATTCAGAATCAAATTCTTCAGTATATGTAACTAATTCATCATATAATTCTTCTGCTTTCATCGTACTAATATAATTTTTTGAAATATTAAGAAGTTTTTCTAAATCAAATAATGAACCACTCAAACTCATTTTCTTAAAATCAAAAGTAAAATCATCATAAGTTTTATCTTTATTCTGATCCCACCAAGCTTCAAAATTAGAGTTAGCAATCGTCATTAAATAATATTTAACAGCTTCTACTGGAATTCCTTTTTCATGATAAAAACTAACAGCTGCTTCAGGATCTTTTCTTTTGGATAGTTTTCTTCTAGCACCATCTTCGCCAATTTTCATAACTAGACCTAAATGTGCATATTTAGGAGCTTTCCAACCAAAGATTTTAAATAATTGTAAATGACATGGAGTTGATGGAATCCACTCTTCTCCTCTTAAGACATGTGTTGTTCTCATTAAATGATCATCAATAACATGAGCAAAATGATATAATGGAAGGCCATCACTTTTAATTAAAACGATATCCATATCGTTTTCTGGCATTTCGATTCTTCCTCTTACTAAATCATTTAAAACAACTTTATTATCAAAGTTACCTGGAGAATTTAATCTTACAATAAATTTTTCTCCATTTTTGATTCTCTCTATTCTCTCTTCATTACTTAAATATTTACATTTAGCCCATCTTCCATAATATCCAATACGGTCTTTTTTCTTTTCTTGAACACTTCTTATTTCTTCTATTTCTTCTGGTGTACAAAAGCAAGGATAAGCGAGTCCTTGTTCTACTAAATATTTAGCATAAGTTTCATATATTTCTTTTCTCTCACTTTGAATGTAAGGTCCATATTCACCCTTACTTTCAGTTTCACTAATTACACCTTCATCTATATCGATATGAAAAGCCTTTAAATCAGCAATAATTCCACCAATACCATTTTCAACTGTTCTTTTTCCATCTGTATCTTCAATTCTAAGAAAGAATACTCCCCCTGTTTGTTTTGGCACTTTTCTTTCGATGAAAGCGGCAAGCAAGCTTCCCATATGTACAAATCCTGTTGGACTTGGTGCAAATCTAGATACGACTGCTCCTTCTTTTAAATTTCGCTCTGGATATAAATTTTCATAATACTCTATATCATGTTTCACATTTGGAAACATAATGTCTGCTAATTCTTTATTTGTCATAAAAATCACCAACTTAATTATATTCATTTAAAAAGATTTAGTCAATTAAATTTAAAAAAATTATCTTATTTATTAAATATACCCTTATTTATTCAATATAATATCAAGTTTCGGAAAAAAATTTCCAAAACTATCCTTTCTGGGCAAGTTTTGGAAATATTTTTTTATTTAAATATTTCCTCTAATTTTTCTTTAATCTGATTTCTTGAGAAAGGCTTTGCTAAATAATCAATAAATCCTTCTTCTTTATATTTTTCTTCTGCTCCAGCAACAGCATCTGCAGTTAAAGCAATAGTAGGTATTTTAAATTCTGGATTTTCTTTTAATTTAGATAAAGTTTCTTCACCACCCATATTAGGCATCATAATATCCATTAAAATTAAATCATATTCATTACCTTTTACTACTTTTTCTAAACATCTATATCCATCGGTTGCTTCATCTATTTCAAAATTAAAATCAGAAAGCGCTCTTCTAGCTACTTTAATATTTAGCATATTATCATCAACAATAAGTATTTTTTTATGTCCATAATCTTTTACTTCTTTAGTAACTTCTTGTTTTAACTCTACAACATCTGGTTTTTCCATTTTACTTATTTTTTGTGGTAAGAATACAACAAATAAAGATCCTTCTCCAAATTGACTTTGAACATTAATAGTCCCCCCCATCATTTCAATTAAATTTTTTGTAATGGCAAGACCTAGTCCTGTTCCCTCAATGGTTGTATTCCTGTCTGCTCCTAGTCGTTCAAATTTAGTAAATAATTTATCAATATTTTCTTTTTTAATTCCGCGGCCTGTATCTTTTACACTGATAATTAAGTTGGAAAGATTATCTTTATTAATACATTTTACTGTTAAAGTAACTTCTCCTCTATCTGTATACTTAAAAGCATTACTAAGTAAATTATTAATTATTTCTTTAATATGAAGTTTATCGCCTAAAAGTTCATAAGGAAGATCTTCTGCGATATTCATATTAAAATGAATTGGTTTTTCCCCTATTCTAGTAGCATTTATTTTAGCTAATGTTTCAATTAATTCTTTTGGTACATATGTTGTTTCTACAATCTCTATTTTATTACTTTCAATTTTATTGATATCTAAGATATTTCCAACAATTTCAAGTAATGTTTGGGATGCATTTCGGATGTCTTCTGTATCTTCTACCACTTCTTTTGGTACTTGATCTTTATATGAAGCAATATCTTCAGAAAGACCTACAATAGCATTTAGTGGTGTTCTAATTTCATGAGACATACTAGATAAGAAATCTGATTTAGCTCTATTTGCTTTTTCAGCACCGTTTTTTGCTAATTCTAGTTGTCTTATCATTTTTAAATCTGGATTTTCAATCGTAAAATACATCATACAACATAAAAATGTTTCAACAGCGCTCATTATACTTAATTCTGGATTTATTTTTTGAATAATCATTGCAACTAAACCAAGAACAACAAAACTATGTAAAGGTATCGTTTTAACTTTTGATATTTTTTTTCTTTTTATAAATAATATTGCAATAATGGAAGTTGAAATAACAAGCGACACAAAATACACAAAATCCATAGCTAATCCTGTTGTATAAAAAGAAGACTTATCAGGGGATACATATAATTTTGCTGGTAATAAAAATGTAATAACAACACTAATATTTAATAATGTATGAATTACCCACATAATTTTTTTATAATTATCAAAACTAATAATGACTAAATATATCAATAAATATGTCACATAAACCAAAAATAAAACAGAATACGTTTTAAATATAAAATTACACATATGCATATTAAGACAATCATAGTTATATGAATATATAATGCATAAAATTTGAAATATCAAACTAAATAAATTGGTTATCAAAAGATATGTATATATTCTAGTTTCCTCATTTTTTTCTCTTTCTTTAGCAAAATAAATGCCAATCATTGCACTTATATATATAATACTAAAAATTATTAATAATGTAGATTTTGTTATAATCATAATACCATTCCTATCCTTCTTTAAGTATACCATAAAAAACATAAAAAAAATTAAAAGTTTACATACTTTTAACTTTTTTTAAAGTTTTAACTAATTCTTTAGAATTTAAGAAAATAACATTGTCATTATCTTGTTGCATAGCCCGTACGTCCCTTTTTCCAGACATAGCACAAGGAAATTCTGTTCTTATCTTAAATAAATTAGGAACCATATTTAGATTATCATAATATTGATATATTCTTTCTTGTATTTCTTTTAAATTTTCTTCAATATTGAAATCTTTATTGTTTGCTACTTCATCTACATAAATAATATGTGCAAATAATTCTTGCTTTTCGCCATCAGTTCTAGCAACTACATCGCAATCTTTAATTCTAGAATCTTGTAAAATGATTTTTTCAATATCGAAATTATAGATTTTGTTATCATTTACTATTGTATAATCTTTACTTCTTCCTTCTATAAACAAATTACCATTTTCATCTATATATCCAATATCTCCTGTTTGACTCCATTTAGTACCTTGTTTATCAATATAAAAATATTCTTCTGTCAATTTATCATTATTAAAATATTTTAACATTCCACATGGAGTATCAACAAAAATATTTCCTCTTGTATTAACAGTTAATTCATTTTTATCATCATCAACAATGGCTAGATTTATACCAGGAAGTGGAATTCCAGAAGATCCTTTTGGATGATCTATTTTTTGTGTTTGAGTAACAATTGCGGCTCCACATTCACATTGACCATAAGCAGATCTAATTTTTGCATCGCATCCATGCTTTTTGAAAGCTTCATCTATTTTTATTTGTTTTTCAATAGGTAATGCTTCTCCACCTTGAAATGGATAATTAATGGATGGCCAAATTTTATTTTTAACTAAGTTTTCATCTAAAAATCCCTCATACATACTAGTTGTAGCAACTGCATAATTTATCTTATGTTTAATAATATTTTTTACAAATGGTTCTCTTTCAAAACGAGGATCCATAAATACTGAAACACCATAAGTTAATGGTAAATGAAGTGATGTGCTTAAACCTGTAGATACCCATGGTGGTATAATTTGATAAAATTTTTGATTTCTAGAAATATCCACACCAATCGATGGATAACTATGAACAGAATTTTGAAAACTATCATTAGATAGTAGTATTCCTTTATATCTACCTGTTGTTCCGGATGAATAAACAACTACCAGTGGAGAATCTTTTTCATATTTTACTGGTTCTTCTGCTTTCTTATATTTTCCATCTTTTATAAATTGATTCCAAAATAATTCATTTGAATTAACAATTTTAAATTTTGGAGAAACATATTTTAATAGCGAAGAATTAAGTGTTGGTACTATTATAACATTATCTACATTAGCTTTTTTAAGTGCAGGACTTATTTTTTCATAGAATTTATCCATCACAAAAAATATTTTTGATTCTGAAATGTTTACATTCTCTGCCATATCTTCCATATACATATTTGGTGTCATGAAGTTTCCTATAGCTCCAATATAAGAACAAGCATAAAACAGGTATGCAGTTTCAGGAATTCCTGCAATGCAAAATGAAACATAATCACCTTTTTTCACGCCATATTCTTTTAACGCTTTAACAGCGCTTTGAACATTTTCAAAAAATTTTTTATATGATATCTTTGTACCAAAAAATTCGAGTGCTAATTCTTTTTGATATGGTAAATTATTATCGTAAACTTCTTGATATACTGTTTTTTTAATATCCAAATAATCTAATTTGGAAAAATCATAATGTTTTAGCCATGGTTTATCTATACTAGGATATCCCGTTGGTGGTCCTTGCAGTTCTCCACTTGCTAAATCTCTTAAATAAAGGTTTCTTTTCTTTTGTTCTTCTTCAGATAATTTAGATAATTTCATTTTTAATTTTAATAAATCTTCTTTTGTCATATTACTTTATCCTTTCATTATGTCCCCTTATTCTTCTAACTAAATTATACTATAATTTATAACCATTTTTCAACAAAAAAAGGAATTTCTTCCTTATATTTGTAAAAAATTTTTAAGCATTAAAAAAATGGTAAAACATTACTTTATTATCAAATTTATTTCATGATAATACTAAGTACAAAAAACTCAGATTTTTTTATTAGCTTTACTACTTATTCTATCAATTAAAGTCCCATCTGTTTTATAAATAGCAGCACCAATTGCTTTTTCATCATATTTTAAACATCTATTTAATAAATCCTTATTTGAAATAAATTTTGGTATATCTTCATCATCAATAATTGGGTTACTATCAGCAAATCCAATCATAAAACCTTCAATTGTTTTACAAAACTCTCCAATAGAATAATTACCATCTTCATAAAAATACACAATCCTATATCCGGTTTCATATAATTGATTATTCTTATTAAATTTTAATTCTTCTAAATTTATCATAATAGTTTACCACCATCCATTACAAACATAATAACACAAATTAATACTGATTTCTAATTCTTATTTTGTTTTTATAATTTTTATTTAAATTAATTATCACTTTCTTCATAATATCATAGTAATCTTTATCAAAAATTGGAAAGCCGTAAAACAAACAATCATCAATACTATATGAATTATTAATATTTTTAATAGAGAAGTTTTTATCATCAAAATACCATTTAAATGCTGATAATAAATATTCATTCTTACCTTCTACAAAATACAATACTATTAGTGAATATAATTTATTATTACGATAATGATATCCTCTTATTTTTCTTTGTAATTCATCATTTTTAATTAATAAATTAAGCAATGAATCTTTTTCATAAGTTGTTATTATTCTCTTTATATCGTTATAAGATTTAATTTATCAAATTTTTTCAACAAAAAAAGAAGGAAAAAATCCTTCTGCAAATAATTATTTCAAATATACCCTATTTTTTCCTTTCATTTTATTCTCTAATATCAATATAATCTACAACTTCACCAGTATCAACATTGACTATTTCAATTCTATAATATTCTTTTCTTATTGGTTTATAAACTTCCATAGCTAATTCTAAAACTTGATGAACTGTTAAATCTTCATTATGTAATTGTTCAAACTCATTCCAATCCATCAACCCATCAAAATCATTATATAATGTTCGCGGATTTTTACTCCAAGCATCACCAAGTTGTGAAGTTCCATCTGTAAAAAAGAATTTAAATTTATAAATCATATCTTCTAAAACCTCTTTAATATTAATTTTTTAGCATTTTCCTCAATCTTTTATAAACCCATCATAAATTCACATCATTTAAAAATCATAATCAAATTTATAAGAAATATTTTAAAACTAAAGTAGTAAACTTTCAATATACTCTTTACTACCACCATATAATTCAACTACATTTAAAAATAAATTCCATACTTTATTAGTTTTAATTATACTTTTTGCATTCCTATAACCTTCTTCTAATGAATCTACTTTATGACCAAGTAATAAAAATATTGCAACATTAATACAAATTGTATCAATTTGACTTTCCGTACCATCACCGTGTAAAATTTTTATAGATTCTATCACATTGTCTTTTTTATCTTCTTTTTCTTTAATACTAGATAAATCAAAACCAGATGTCAAATCTAAAGCTTCATGTATATCCGCTGAAATAGTTTTTTCTACATTCCCATTTTTAATCCTAGCAAAATTTACACATCCAACTGGCAACAGTTCATCTAAAAAATGAATACCATCGTATGTTGAAGAATAGATAAGTGCATTCTTCACCCCAAATTTTTTCAAAACTTCAGCAGATAATTTTACATTTGGATGTGATAATCCATATGCAAGTGAATCAACTTTTATTGGAAAACTTAATCCTGCTAATCCAAAACTCATTGCATGTGGTGCATAAAATATTCCACCATAAACTTTAGCAAATTTTGGTGTTGTCTCTTCAATAGAAAAGAATGAAATATGGTGTTTTTTAAATATTTCAACTTTTTTTTCAAATGGTATATTTACATTTATACCACAAATGTCTAAAAAATCAGTTGATCCAGTCTTTGATGATGTAGAATGTGAACATGCCTTCGCAATATTTACACCACATGCAGCAGCTACAAAACATGAAACGGTTGTTATATTAATTGTTTTAATTCCTTTTTTTCCACTAGATGCAACGCCAACAATCATATCATTATTAGGCATTTTAATTTCTAACTTATTACTTTTTAGTACATCATCCATATTTAATGAAGCAGTTAATAATCCACTAATTTCGTTAACCGTTGGCCCTTTTATCATTATGCCATTTAATAACATTGTTAATAAACTAATTCTTTTTTGTATATCCGATTCATTTAATATAATGTTCATAGCTTCTTCTGCCTCATATTCATCTAAGGATAAACCTACATTCAATTTATACAAAGATTCAAAAGGTTCTTTGTTTTTTTTTGACTTGATTATTTCCATATTGACCTCCAACATTTTCATAAAATTAATGATATCATAGAATGAATTGATAGTCATGCAACATTTCTGATTTAAATCTTTATTTACAAAAGCAATATCTTTTATATTTATAATTTTTAAATTAGCATTTATAGCTGCCTCAATACCGATAGGGCTATCTTCTATAACAATGATATCTTCTTTTTTTATTCTTAATTTTTTTATAGCAAATTCATATAAATCTGAATATGGTTTTATCTTTTCCACATTATCTCTACAAATAATAATATCGAAATCATTTTCATTTATATTTGCTTGTTGTAGTAAAAATTTTACTAAATCCAAAGAATTTGATGTCACAATTCCAATATAACTATGATTTAGTTTTACATATTTTATAAATTCTAAAAATCCTTCTTTTGCTTTAACTTTATTATTTTTTAAATAATCTTTTCTATATTTTAATAAGCCCATCCAATATTCGTTTTCATCATATTTATCTTTCCATCTTATTTTCATAATTTCTGATATAACATCCCTAGATTTTCCTAAAAAGTTATTAATATAAAATTGTTTTGAAATATGTAGACCATATTTTTTATTATAATTCATCATTAATTGTAAATACAATGATTCTGTATCCAATACAGTGCCGTCTAAATCAAGTAGAAATGCTTTAGGAAACTTCATAAAATTCATTACTTGCACATCCCCTGTCAAATTGAATTGGAAAATTATAGTTTAATATTTGCCAATCTTTCCTTGAAAGATTAAAATTTTGTGTTTCTAATATTTCCTGAATATGCTTTATATTATTACTCTTAAATATAATATATACGTTATCTTGCTGTAGCAACCATTTAGCAACGACTTGAACATTCGAAACATGATATTTTTTTGCCATTTCATCAAGCACAGGATAAGTACCTTTTTTATACATCGGATCAGAGACTCCCGGATATGATAATAAAATTGGTCTCCAACATATAAATTTAATATTATTTTTTCTACAATATTCAATAATTCCTTTAACCTGAGACTCTCTACAAATCAAATTATACTGATTTTGAACTGCATATACTTGCTTATCTAATAATAAATTAAATTTTTCAATCGTTTCTATGCCAACATTTGATAATCCGACATTTTTTATAAAACCTTTTTCTAATAAATAGTTTAATGCTTTGCATGTTTCTTCAATTGGAATTGCTTTATTTTGTTTATGCACATAATATAGATCTATATAATTTGTATCCAACCGTTTTAAAGATTTCATACATGATAATATAAGTTTATCATATGATAAATTCCACTCTCTAACTTTAGTAGCAATAAAAATTTTATTACGTTCAAAACATTTTATTGATTGTCCAATTAGTATTTCACTCTTTCCACCAGAATAACTTTCTGATGTGTCTATATGGTTAATTCCATTTTTAATCGCATACTTAATAGCATTTAAGTCTTTTTCATCATTATTATTAATATTTGCCTTAACATCTCCACCCAGTAACCAAGTCCCTAATCCTATCTTTGAAATACGAATATCATCCATGAAATCACCTCAAATGATTTATTCCCCATATTTTATCACAAAACTTAAAATAACACAAACAATCTATATGAAAAATTTATTTCTAAATTTGATGATTTATGATAGAATATATTAAATACTTTAATTTCATTGTGGGAGGCAAATAATGTATGAATCAAGAACATAAATTAATTTTGGAATTATTAAAATATGATGTAAATGTACACGATGATTTTTTTTTAAATAATGTAAATTGGATTAATATTTTAGGATACCTAACATACCATAGAGTTGCCGGCTTAACATATGAAAAGATGGAAAAAATCGGTGTAAGAAAATTTGACTATCCAGTATATTTCACAACATACATGATAAATGAATTACAAAAAGAGAGAACATTAGAACAAAATAAATGGATAAATATTATTTCTAATGAATTAGATAAAAATAATATTGAATATGTTTTTTTAAAAGGTTCTATTTTAAATAATACATTATTCAAATACGGATCTAGAGCAAGTAATGATATTGATATATTGATAAAAAAGGATTCTATTCCAGTAGTAACAAATATTTTACATAACTTAGGATTCATACAAGGAAAATATGATTATAAAAATAAAAAAATAATAAAGTTTACACAAGAAGAATTAGATAAAAGTATTTTAACCAGAGGTGAAACCGCACCATTTGTGAGAAAAAACAATAATCCTGCTGTCGAAACCATTGATGTTGATTTAAATTTTTCAATAGACTGGAGTCAAAACAATAATGAAATTGTAGATTATTTTTTAAAAAATAGAATTTCAATTATAAAAAATGATAACATCCCAATATATTCTTTAAACTATTATCATAATTTTATAGAATTATGTATACATCTCTATAAAGATTCATCACTAGTCGGTATATTAAAAAAAAGAAAAGTTTTAGATTTATATAAATTTATTGACATTTATTATTTTATAAAAAAATACTTTACTGAAATTGATATAGATATTCTATATCAAGAGATTAAAAAATATAGTTTAGAAAAATATATTTATTTTTCACTAACATATACAACTGAATTATTTCCAGATAGTAAAAGCAATCAAATTGAGAGTTTATTACGTAAAATTAAAACAGAAAATATATTAAATATAATATTTGAGCAAGAAGATGAAAATAAAAAGATGATAACTTCTTCAACAATAACAGAACGAATATTTTCATATGATGTAATTCATAAATATAGGAGGATATATAATGAGACAGATCATAAATGAAATAAATCAATACAAAAAAAATCATAAAAAAAAAGAAATTACTTTTAAAAACAACAAGTTAATAACACAAGTAAATTGTTACTATGAATTTTATTCAAAAAAATTAATCGATTTTTCCAATGCTTTTAATAATCTTTTTAAAGGACAAAACAGTAATAACACTTTGATTACATATATTGTAGAAGATGAAAATATTTTTAATAGAATAAACAATTATATCAAAAGTAACGATTTAATTGAAACAAATGCTATTAAAGATTTTAACAAAGCGACATTAACTACTTCACTTGCAAAATGCTCAAAAGACAAAAAATATTACATAATAAAATGTTATGCCTATTTTATATATATTTTTAATAAAAATAAACAAGAATGTTTCATGATTGTAAAAAAAAATAAAAAAGCAATTACAATGATTAATATTTTACTATTAACACCTTATCTTATGTACGGAGAACTGTATGGTATACACGGTGGATTAGTAAATAAAGATAATCAAAATATATTAATTAATAATTCAAGTCTTGGAGGTAAAACTACTTTTGCATTACTATTTGCATTAAATAATTGGGATATAATCACAGAAGAAACTACTTACATTACAAAACAAGGTGCTATTTTACCATACAATATTCGAAACTATTTTAATATTAGAGTTGGAACATACTTAGCATTTGAAGATTACTTTTTAGAAAAAGGAATAATAAATGAGACATTTCTTTCTATGAAAAACAAAAATAGAAATGAATTATTTAAATATGGTAAAAAAAATCAATTTTCGATTAATTTTGATATAATCGGAAAAAATGTTGAATTTAGTGATATGCGAATTACACATTCTTTAAAAGTATCTATAACGGAAAAAGAAAATATTGAAATATCTAAATGTTCCTCCACCGAAATTGTTAAATCCTTTTTAGAATTAAGTCTTGCTCCAACAGTATTACTATTTCAGGAATTACTAAACTATAATAACATTGATATAGAAAAAAGAACGATAGAATTAAATGATATTTTTAAAAATATAGAAAGTTTCATATTAAAATCAGGGTTTAATTATAGAGAAAAATTTAACTATATAATTAAAACAATTCATGTAAAACAAAAATAGGATATGAAATCCTATTTTTTATATGCCTCTAGTTTTTTTTCTTCTACTTTAATTGGTGACGAACCATATTTAGCACATTGATTATTAATTAATTCTAAATCATTTCTGTAATCTAATCCCATAGCTTTTTTAACTTTTCCAAGTGTTTCAGCAGCAATTTTTCTAGCTTTATCACTTCCATCAAATAAAATTTTATATACTTCTAATATGTGTTGTTCATATTCTTGCCTTCTAGAACGTATTGGGGTCAAAGTATCTTGAAGAACATAATTTAAGAATTTTTTCACTTTTATATCTCCTAAGCCACCACGTTCATAATGTGCCTTTAATTCATCTAAATTTTTATATTCCATTTTTCCTGTTTCTTGATTGGTAAAATATTCTTTAAAATGTTTATCTTTACAGAAAGCATCTAAATATATAAATACTGGATTACCTTCTGTTTTCCCAGGATCAGAAACTTTTAAATGATTAGGATCCGTATACATTCCCATTACTTTTCTTTTAACTTCTTCTGGAGAGTCAGCTAGAAATATACAATTTCCCATAGACTTACTCATTTTTGCTTGTCCATCAGTTCCTGGTAACCTTTGACAAGATTCATTTTTAGGTAATACCGCTCTTGGTTCAACTAAAGTTTCACCATATAATCTATTAAATGTTCTTACGATTTCTCTTGTCTGTTCTATCATTGGAAGTTGATCGTCACCAACAGGTATTACATTAGCATTAAATGCTGTAATATCTGCTGCCTGACTAATTGGATACGTCATAAATCCAACTGGAATAGTATTATTAAATCCTCTATATATAATTTCTTGTTTTACTGTTGGATTTCTTTGCAATCTAGCTAAAGTTACTAAATTCATATAATAAAATGTTAAATCACTCAATTCTGGTACTTCTGATTGTAAAAAAATTGTACTTTTTGTTGGATCAATTCCACAAGAAAGATAATCTAATGCAACTTCAATAACATTGTCCTTAACCTTCTGAATGTTTCCAGAATTATCCGTTGTTGCTTGGGCATCAGCTATTTCAATGAAAATCTGTTCAAACTGTCCAGAATTTTGCAATTCTACTCTTTGGGATAATGAGCCAACTAAATGTCCTAAATGCAATCTTCCTGTTGGTCTATCACCAGTTAAAACTATATCACCCATAATACTTCCTCCCTTTTTTGTTTTTATACTATCATATATCATTTTTTTTGTCAATTTTTGTTAAAAAATCAGGTAAATCACATAAAGGAACATAAACATCAGATAAATCAATTAGTTCTCGTGGTGGCTTTGTTTCACCTGTGGCAATTTTTAAACTGCACTCTAATTTAAACATATCAATATCATTCAAATCATTTCCAATAATAATGATATCATTTAATTTAATGTTATAAATATCTGCTAATTTTTTTACTCCAAAGCCTTTATTCGTTCCCTTATTACAAATAGAATGAAATTCATTTTCTGATAATACAACATCAAAATCTTTAAGTTCTTCTATTGAATTATCTAGTTCCAATCCTCTAGTTGTTATTCTGCAAATATTATTTTTATCTATGTTATTTAAAAATTCATCTATATTGTCATAGATTTCTTCACTATAAAACCATGGTTGACTCAAATCTTCACTTAGCTTTTTACATCCTTTTAAAAATTTATATTTATGGGATTTCAAATCAACATATGCCAAAAATTCATATGGCATTTTATTTAACTTACAAATTAATTTTTTTATTTTATTATAATCCATTTTATCATGATATAGTGCGGTACCATCTTTAGTTACTATAACAGAACCATTTTCACATATAAATGGTACTTTTAAATTAATATCTTTCAAAGTTTGATACCCTCCATTATATCCTTTACCAGTGCAAAAAGTGCATTCATAATTTTTCAAGTTATTAAGTGTATTTAATAATATCTCATTATTTACACCCTTACTTGAAGCAATACCACTCATATCACAGATAATTAATTTCATTTTCTTTCTCCTTAAATAACTCATTATATGTATCTATGAACTTATTATATTTAGAATCATCCCACAATTGCTTAAGTTCTATAAAAAAATTATAATACTTTATTTTATATTTTAACCATTCATCATAATTGTTTTCCATGTTTTCAAATGCTTTTGTTGCCATATGAACTTCAGACGATTTCCAATTAGAAGCAAGAACAATCATCTGTAATATTACTTCCTCATTTCTTTTTCCACATTCCACTATTTTTTGATAAATTTCTTCTTTGGTATCTCCTAAGTTAATTGATGATTCTTTAATACTCTTTGACATTTTAACGTAAGGAAATAATCCACTAATTAATTTACCATATAAAGCACAAACGGTCGCATCTTTTTCTATTAAATTATTTATTCCTCCTGATTTACTTTTTATTCTTTCTACACTTACACGAGCAAGATATGGATATAAATGTTCTTCTAGTCCTGCTGGAACTATAACAAATTTTTTCTTATCTCTTATGATTGGCAAAACAATATCAGCAACAGTATACACTTGACTAACGATTGTTGAGTAATCATTTCCAAGTAAATTTAATCTCTTATACATTTCATCTGTTACTTCTCCACCTATAAAATCACTAATTTTAAAAACACTTGAAATAATCGAAAAAATTCTGGAGTGATCCAAGAAATTATGAGTTCTAATTTCCCCATTTGATTCATCAAAGCCAAGTTTTTTTATAAAAGAAATGAACTGTTTAGTATATAAAAACAAATCATCTAATGGTTTTTGTCTTGAATTAAGTGCACTAAGTTCTGATATGATAATATGTGTATATATGCCTGTTTCTCGTTGTAGTTCTAATACTTTAAAAATTGACGATAAAGTACCGGCTGTTGGTGCACTCGTTGGTCCAAATCCAGTAACAATAGCCATATCATCTATGTTATATGTATTGGCCTTTTCAATATTATCATAACATATATATTTATTTTTTAATTCATCATTCTTTCCATACCCTTTAATATTGATATTATTAAAATCAGTTTTATAATTGTTTTTTTCAATTATTGAATTTATCTCTTTTAATGAATATTCTAAATCTTTTAATGCATATTTATAATCGTTAGCAACTTCTTCAATTGTTTTATTATTTTTTTTTGCTACCTCTTTTAATTCTTTTTCTGTTAAGTCATATTTAATCTCCATATATTATTTTACCTCTCTCAATATTATTTTTTAATATTCTCATTACACTTATTTTATTATTTTTTATTAAATTCCTTAATTTTCCTTTTAGCTTTTGTTGTTACGACTTTATCTTCCCAATCTTTTCTAGGCCCAAAAGATAAATCATCTTTAATAATTCTTACTCTATCTTGATTCTTTAAAGTACAATCAATTGGTACATACTCATCATTTACAATAGCAGCTACCATTGTATTTCCCAGTTCAGTATGTATTTTGTAAGCAAAATCAATTGGTGTTGATCCTTTAGGAAGTTCTATGATATCTCCTTTAGATGTATATACATATATTTTATCTGATAATAATTCATTTTTTACTTGTTCAATAAATTCACTGTTATCTCCAAATGCTTTATTAATTTCTAAAAGAGATCTAAAGAATTGATATTTTTCTTTTAATTCTTTTTGCATAATATCTCTAGCATTTCCTTTACTAATATTCCAGTAAGCTGTTAGTCCAAAAGAATCTACTTTATCCATATCAAAAGTTCTTATCTGTGTTTGTACAAGTCTTTCTTCTGGTCCAAATACCGTTGTATGAAGAGATTTATACATATTTGTTTTGGGATTACAAATATAATCTTTAAATTTATTATTAATTGGATGATAAATATTATGAATCATACCAAGTGTTTGATAACAATTTGGTATATCATCAACCATTATTTTTAATGATAACAAGTCATGAATATCAGATAATTTATGGCCATCATTTAATCTTTTATAAATACCATAAATATTTTTAGTTCTAACTTTAATTTCATTAGGAATATCTTTTCTAGTTAATATATCTTTTATTTGTTCATACATTTCTTTTAAGCACGTTTTGCTATCTTCTTCCACTTTTATTTTTTTATCTTCTATTTGTTTATACATATCTGGTTTCAAATAACGTAATGATAAATCTTCAAGTTCACTTTTGATTCGGTAAGTTCCAATATGATAAGCAATAGGAACAAAAATTTCCATCGTTTCTATTGAATTTTCTTTTTGCTTATATTCTGATTTATACTCTAAAGTTCGCATATTATGTAAGCGATCAGCAAGTTTAATAATAATAATTCTTACATCATTTGTAATACTTGTAATAATTTTTCTAGCATTAGCCATATTTTGTTCTTGTTTTGATGAAAAATTTAACTTACTAATTTTGGTTACTCCATCTACTAAATTAGCAACATCTTTATTAAATAACTCTGCAATTTCTTCTTTGGTTGTTTCCGTATCTTCTAGTGTATCATGTAAAAGTCCAGCACATATTGTATCCGTATCTGCTCCAAGTTCAGATAAAATATAAGCTACAGTAAGTGGATGCGTAATATATGCTTCTCCGCTTTGTCTCAGTTGTCCATAATGTAAATTATCTGCATAATTATACGCCTTACGAATTTTTTCTAATTCAGTGAGTGACCTTCCTTCAAGATTTTGAAGTAATGAATCAATTGTAATTTTTTCCATATAGATACCTCCTTACAAAACCAAAAAAGCACGCACAAGTCTTTCCTTGAACATGCTTACTCTTAAAAAGCGCAAAATCTTCCTTGATGACAAATGTTGAAAAGCGATAAAAAGTATTTCTTTTTCATACACATCACCTCAATAAGATTTAATTTTTAAAATGATAATACACCCTTTTTTTTATAAAGTCAACTTTTTTTACAAAAAACAGATAATTATATCTGTTTTTTAAATATTATATTCTTTTTTATTAATGCTTTCTTTTACTAAATTGATAAATTCATCCATAGAAACAGTTGTTGTTTCTTTTTCTCCATATCTTCTATAACTTACAGTTTTACTATCTTTTTCATTATCACCTAAAATTAAAGTAAGTGGTATTTTTTTAGTCTGACTTTCTCTCATACGATAACCTAATTTTTCATTTCTGTTATCTAATTTTACTCTAAATCCTTCGTTTTGTAATTTTTCATAAACTTCTTTCGCATACTCTTCATGATATTCTAAATTAACTGGAATAACATTTATTTGAACAGGATTTAACCAAAGTGGAAATGCACCTTTTGTCTCTTCAATAATAAATGCCGTAAAGCGATCAAAAGTTCCAAAGATAGCTCTATGTAAAACAACAGGAACCCTTTTTTCTCCATTAGAATCAATATAAGATAAATCAAATCTTCTTGGAAGTAAGAAGTCTAATTGACAAGTTGATAACGTAACTTCTGGACCTACAGCTGGTTTTACTTCAACGTCTAACTTTGGTCCATAAAAAGCAGCTTCACCTATTGCTTCAAAATAATCAACATTAAGTTCATTTAAAACTTCGCGTAATTTTGCTTCTGCTTCATTCCACATCTTATCATCATCAAAGTATTTTTCTTTATCTTCTGGATCTCTAAGCGATAATCTAAATTTATATTCTTTAATACCAAAATCTTTATAAACATCTAAAATTAAGTTTACAACTTTTTTAAATTCTTCTCCGATTTGCTCTGGTGTTACAAATAAGTGAGCATCGTTTTGACACATACAGCGAACTCTTTCAAGTCCTTTAACAGCCCCACTTGCTTCATATCTAAAATCAGTCGCAAATTCTCCAATACGAATTGGAAGATCACGGTAAGAATGCATTTTATTTTTATAAATTAACATATGATGTGGACAGTTCATTGGTCTTAAAACAAATTCCTCTTCATCTACTTTCATCATTGGAAACATGTTTTCTTTATAATGATCCCAGTGACCTGAAGTTTTATATAAATCTACTGTTCCTACACATGGTGTATATACATGTAAATATCCAAGTTTTGCTTCTTTCTCATAAATATAGTTTTCTAGTTGTTTACGAATAATTGCTCCATTTGGAAGCCATAGAGGCATTCCAGCACCAACTAATTCATGACTCATAAATAGTTCTTGTTCTTTACCAATTTTTCTATGATCTCTTAGTTTTGCTTCTTCAAGAAGTTTTAAATGATTTTCTAAATCTTCTTCATTTTCAAAGCAGATTCCATAAATTCTTTGTAATACTTTATTTTTAGCGTCACCTTTCCAGTAAGCTCCTGATACTTTTAAAAGTTTAAAATGTTTCAATAGTTTTACTGTTTCTACATGAGGTCCTCTACATAAATCTGTAAAGTCTCCTTGCGTATAACAAGAAATTATAGTATCCTTTTCATCCATTCTAGAAATCAAATCAATTTTATATGGATTATCTTTAAATTTTTCTAAAGCTTCTTCTTTACTAATTTCTTCTCTAATAATTCTTTTACCATCTTTAGAAATCTTTTTCATTTCTTTTTCTATTTTTGGTAAATCTTCTTCTGTAATAACAGCATCTCCTAAATCGATATCATAATAAAATCCTTCTTCAATAACAGGTCCTACCCAAAATTTTGCCTGTGGATAAAGGTGTTTTACTGCTTGAGCAAGTAAATGCGCACAACTATGATTTAATACACTTAATTTTTCATCTTCTTTAATATTTATCATATTATCTTCCTTTCTTTTTTTCTTTTAATAGTTGTTTTTCTGAATATATAGGTTTACGGTATACTCTTTCATTTATTTCATTTCTTCCTTCTAAAAAAGGGAGGTGTCCATATTCACCATTACTATCTTTCATCTTTCTTAATCCATTAACTATTCCTGCAGCTATAACCTTATCACGAGTATAATGAAGTGAACCAATAATTAGATAAGGATGAACTAAATAGCCATCATTATCTATTTTTAAGAAATCAAAATCTGGGCTTAATAGTTCTGATTCCTTAATTCTTTTAAGGCGTTGTTCCTCCTTTAAATCAAGTAGTTTCTTTCTCATTTCCTTTAATATTTCTTTCATATTTTTCCTCCTAACAAAAAAAGATGGCACTTAAGGAGTGCATA
>CACZQZ010000003.1 GCA_902783405.1 uncultured Erysipelotrichaceae bacterium | reverse complement strand
TAAAAAACTTCTAAAAAATATCTAATTATGTTAAAATAAAGAAAAAAGAAGGTGATATTGTGAAATGTAATGTTTTACCAGCAGATACTTTTCTTGTATTAAATAAAACAATTTTAACAGAGCAAGACCGAAAAATTATCATTCTTCTTTATCAACCAATAATAGGTGGAATGGCTACTAGTCTTTATTTTACACTGTGGTCTTATTTAGATAAAAGTGAAACAAAATCACTTGAACTTACTCACCATCATTTAATGACAAGTTTAGGATTTAGATTAGAAGATGTAGTAATAGCAAGAGAAAAATTAGAAGGGATTGGCCTTTTAAAAACATTTGTTAAAAAGGATAATATTCGTCACTTTATTTATGAACTTTATTCACCATTATCACCAAAAGAATTTATCGAAAATCCAATTTTAAATACAACATTGTATAACAATGTTGGAAAAACAGAATATGATAATATCACCAAAGGTTTTAAAATACCAAGAGTTAATTTAAAAGATTACGAAGAAATAACATTGTTATTTAGAGATGTATATGATATCTCTGATCAAAATTTAATCACATATGAACAAGATTATATAGAAAAAAATAAAGGTACACTCTCAATTGAAGAAACTGTAGATTTACAAAGTGTATTTAGTTTAATACCAGAAGAATTATTCAATGTTCAAAGTGTTCATAAAGAAACAAGAGAATTAATTTATAAATTATGTTTTGTCTACAATCTTGATGAAGATGAATTATTATCCGTTTTAAAAAATTCATTAACTGGAAAAAGAACTATCGATGTGAAATTATTAAGACAAAATGCTAGAAATTATTATGAGTTTGAAAACAGTGGAAAATTACCTAGTATTGTTTACAAAAATCAACCAGAATATTTAAGAAAACCAGTAGGAGATACATCTAAAAGAGCTAAAATGATTTACGTTTTTGAGACAACTTCTCCTTATGCTTTTTTAGCAAGTAAATATAAAGAAGGAAGACCTCCAAAAGGAGAACTTGCAATTTTAGAAACATTAGCCGTTGATTTTAAATTAAAACCTGGTGTTATTAATGTCTTAATCGATTATGTTCTTAAAATTAACAATAATAAACTTACAAAAAAGTACGTTGAAGCAATTGCGGCACAGTGGAAAAAAGCTAATATAGAAACTGTAGAAGACGCTATGAAATTTGCTGAAAAAGAGTATAAAGGAAGACGAAAAGTAACAAAGAAAATTGAAGAAAAACCAGATTGGTTTAATCAAGATATTAAATCGGTAAAGGCATCTAAAGAAGAAATTGATGAAATAGAAAAACTATTAGAAGGGTTCTGATGATATGGAAAAAGTTAAAGAGCTTTTAGATTACGATAAAAAAAAGATGACAAATGAATTAAGGAAAGCATTTGCTGAATCTAAAAAAGAACCTATTTTTAGAGAGTTTGTAGAAAGTCTTCCTTGCTCTGAAGATGTTCTTATGAAGTACCGAACTGATTTAGAAGAATCTTCTAAAGAATTTGATCATTGTAAACATTGTAAAAGTATACTAGCCTGTAAAAACAAAATAGAAGGATATGCTTATTTACCTAAAATAAGTGGAAACAATTTGACTTTTTCATACGTGGAATGTAAAAGAAAAATCAAATTAGAAAAAGAAAATGAATATTTAAAATATATTAATTTATATTATACGAAAGATAATTTAAAAGACGCTTGCTTTAAAAATATTTATAAAGATGATAAAGAAAGATTAGAAGTTATAAAATATTTGGTTTCTTTCGTAAATAACTATGGAAAAAAGGAGCAGAAAGGTCTTTATTTACATGGTAGCTTTGGATGCGGGAAAACATATTTAATTGCTTCTACATTTCATGAACTTGCTAAAAATAAAATTAGTAGCGCTATTGTTTTTTGGCCAGAATTTTTAAGAGATTTAAAAGCATCATTTTCATCTGATTTTAAAGAAAAATTTGATGAAATAAAAAAAGTGGAAGTTCTTTTGATCGATGATATAGGTGCAGAAAGTACAACATTGTGGGGAAGAGATGAAATCTTGTGTCCTTTAGTTCAATACAGAATGGAAGAGCATAAACCTACATTTTTTACATCGAATTTAGATTATGAAATGCTCGAAAAGCATCTTGAAACTTCCTCAGGAAAAGTTGATGAAGTAAAAGCAAGAAGAGTAATTGAGAGAATAAAACAATTAACCGTAGAACAAAAAATGATTAGTCAAAATTTAAGAAAATAGGTGATTCACATGAAAATAACGGATGTAACAAAATTAGAAGAATTATCTCGTAAAGTAGTTTCTTATCTTATCTTGAAAGAAGAAGATTTATCTTTTTTAGATAATACTTCGTCTCTTCTTTCAGATGAAGATAAACTACTTTTTTTTAGTTATCTTATCAAAAATATAAGGAAGAAAAAAAGACATTATATTTCTCTTCCTGAAAAAGAAATAAGTAAAAATAAAATTAAATTTTTAAATTTATTAGAAACTAAAGTAATAAGTATGAGAAATAAAGCAATAGATGCAAAAAATCAAAGAAAAACACTAGAAGGTATTATGGATGAAAAAATTGATCCACTTGTTATAACAAAAAAAGCATCTTTAGATATGAATTATTTGTATGAGTTAGATAATTATTTATTGAATTTAAAAGATAAAAATACACGGCAAAATACTTTGTTAGAAAAAATAAATGAAATTACTAAAAAAGATAAAATAAATTTTTTACAAAAATATATTGTAATAAATCAAAATAAAATGAGAAAAATTCCATCGAGCAACATCTACTTCCAACATCTTCTTTCTATTGAAAATGTATTATTCCATGAATACTTTAAATTATTAGAAACAGAAATGCTAAAGACAAATAAAGAAGAATCAGAATTTTTCTTTGAAAATATCACGTTTTTAGATTATAAGGATAGAGTACATATGATAAGTGAATATGTAAAATTAAAAATAGAAAAAAAGAAACAATTAGAAGAAAAACTAATAGTAACTAAAGAGGATAAAAATGAAATAAGAATTATTAGTGATTTGTCTAGAGAAATAAATTATATTGAATATACCATAGAAAAATTGAATAATATTAAAAAAACTCAATCTGTACTAATGAAAGTTCATTGTCCTAAATTAAAATTATCCCTCAAAGAAGAGAAATATTTAGAAGATTTATTTCATATTCGAATTAGCAAAATAGAAACGGATTTAAATGATATAAATGCTGAATTATTGGAAGAAATCAAAAACAAATGTGAATCTAATTTAAGTATTCAAGAAAATAAACTTATGCATCAATTTTATAATTATATTTCTTTTATTTTAGAATTTCAAAAAAAACGTAAAAAAAATCCTTCTAAAAAGAAAAAAGAATCAATTAAAGAGAAGATAGATTCAATAGATACAATAGAAACAAAAGAATTATTATCTACAATGATTAAAAGAAAAAGGCCATATTCTATTACTAAGATAAGAGATTTATTAAACATTTCTAATGATGATTTGTTATATGAACTAACAGATTTGTTAAATGAAAGTATAAATGATTTTTCACTAGAAGACGATCATAAAAAGAGGACAATTATCAATATCATGAATTATATCAATTACAATACAGATAAGTTAGATTTAAAAAATAGGAGTGTTATCTTAGAAAAAATATATGTTATTAAAAAAACATGCTCTAAAAAATTAGAAGATGAGAAAAACAAATTAGACACATTAAAAAAACGAGAAAATTATGAGTTTTTAAAAGATATACATAGAATTTTAGAATATACAGTTTTAAACTATCAATACGAAGGAAAAAAGAGAAAACAAAAATTAAAAGACTATAATAATGGAGATCCAGATTTATATCATTTAGCAACTTGTGTTATATTTGAACAAAAAGATTATTTTTACGTATTAGAACTTTTAAAAAACTTTCCTTCTGTTTTAAAACTTAAAGATGAAAATAGTAAATCATTATTTTTAGTTGTCTTAGACTACTTTATAGAATCACTTCAAAATCAGTTACTAGAAGACATTTTATATTATGAAAAAGTTTTAGAAACATTTATGGATATGGATACAGTAAGTGTTTCTTTGTATGAGTTATTAGAAGGAACTTTAAAACTTCAAAAATTACAAGAATACTTTGAAAAAGAAAAACTATCAACATTTGAATTTCATGCTAAAGAAATGATAAAAAGCTTACAATACAAAGCCTCTAAAAAGAAGAAAACGGTAGAACAAATATATTTAAAATATCATATGACAAAAGATTATCCAGAAGAAATTTTAAAGTGTTATCAAAATAAAAAGCCAGATTTTAAGAAAAGATGTGATTTAACAGAAAAAGAAATCTTTACAATCGATAGTAATAAAACGAAAAATTATGAAAATGCTATTTCGCTAAAAGAATTAGATGATGGGAAAATAGAAGTTGGTGTTTATATCATAGATACGAATTTTTATACACAAGAAAATCCATTTTTAGAAGAAGAAATAAAAAGAAGATGTTATAGTGAAAATAATGTTCCTATGTTTCCTACAACTATGATTCAAAATGGTTTGAATTTAAAAGAAAATGAGAAAAGACCTGTTCAAGCCTATCTTTTCATATTAAACCAAAATTTAGAAATAGAAGATTTTGAGTGTTTAGATGCAGTCATTAAAGTAAAGAAAAACTTAACATTTGAAGATATCCATAATATTTTAATAAAAGAAGAACCGAGTCCTTTTAAAAAAGAGATTGAAGAATTTTCAACATTATCATATAAACTAAAAGTAGAGAGATTAGATATTTCTTCATCTAAAGAAAAACAAAAATTATTTGTTCAAAGTAAAGTAGGAGAACATTTGATTTCAGAATATACTATTCTTTTAAATCGCTTTTTAGCATCACTTTCCTATGAAAATGATATTCCTGTTTTGTATCGTAATAATAAAACAGAAGACATTGATACTAAAATTTTAGAGCTTAAAGAACGATATCAAACAGATTCTCGGTTTGATGAAATTATCCATCTTTTTAGTAAAATTTATCACCCATCATTTTATTCTTCAGAAAGCTTTGGACATATAGGTTTACATGTAAAACACTATACAGAAGTTACTCGTCCTAGTAGAAATTTTGCTTCTCACTATAACCAGGAAATCATTCGAAAATATAAAAACAATATAATTCCACCAGAGGAAAAAATAAAAGATAAAATAAAAGTAGAAGAATTAAGTAAATATTTAAATGTACAAAGAGATTGGCACATATCTTTTCAAAATGAATTGGCATTAGTAAAGAAATTACGTAGAAAATGAGTCTATCAAAAACATCTTGAGTTTATAATTGTGTAATGATATAATATAATAAATTGAGGAGAGATTATATGGATGAAAATCATATAGCTAACGAATCTGTTTCTAAAGAAAATGTAAAACAAGAGTCAAATCAAATTACTATTACAGAAACAAAAAAACAAGGAAAAAGAGTTTTTTTTGTATCTTTAGGATTGCTTCTTTCGTTTTTGATTGTTACTTGTTTATTTCTATTCTTTGGAAAAAACTCCAAAACATTATTCTTGTATGCTATTAATCAAGAGTATGCTGATTTTGTTTCCAAGCAAACTCATTTCTTTAATAATACTATTGGAGATGAATCAAGAAATTCTACCTTAAAAATGGTAGGTAGTCTATCTGTTGACGTTGATTCTAATGATAAAAATTTAAAAGACTTAGAAAAATATAGTTTAGATTATACTATCTTTCATGATTATAAAAAACAAAATTTACTTTATCAATTACAGACATACTATGATGAAAAAACACTTATAGATATTCGAACTTATGGAACTGATAATATATTATATTTAGAACTTAAAGATTTATTTTCGAAATATATTTCTGTTGAAGTAAAAAAGTATGAAAATATTTTTGATAATTCATCAATCCGAGAAGAGGACTTTGATTATATCATTCAAAGTACAAAAAATTTAGTTTTGGAATCACTACAAGATGATGATTTTACAAAAACAAGAGATAAAGTATCTATGGAAGATAAAACCATTACAGCCCTAAAAATAAATTATATTTTAGATGAAGAAAATTTTAAAGATAGTTATGAATTTGTATTAAAAGAAATTCTAAAAGATGATAAATTTTTAGAAATCATATCAAAATATATTGATATTGATATAAATCAAATAAAAGAAATACTAGCACATGAAAAAAGTGAAATTTCAAATAAAAACTATTTAAATGGTAATACTTTTAATTTTTCGGTATACTTTAAGAGTTTGTTTAATGAACCAATTAAATATGAAATTGTAGGGAATAATGAAAAAATAGAATATTTTCCTAAAGAAAATGAAAAAATTATGATTTTTAGTGAAAACAATGTACAAAAGTTTTCTTTCAGTATGAAAGATAATGAAATACACTATTTGATTCATGATAAAATAAATGTTACTGGTACATTGAAGGTGACAGAAAAAAATATAGACCTTAGTTTTAATGAAATTAATGATAATGTTTCTGGAAATTTAATCATCACTAATCAAGATAAATATAATGGAAAAATAAAATTAAGCATTAAAAATGAAGATAATAATATCATTATAAATGGTCGTTATAAAAATACCATCGGACAAGAAGTAAAATTACCTAAAAATTTAAAAGAAAATTCTATATCTTATGAAAAATTAACAGAACAACATTATAATGAAATTATAGATAACATATCTAAAAATGAAAAATTAAGTAAATGGTTAAATTTGACTCATTACAAAGGCTAAAATTATGCCTTTTTTTCTTTCATTCTGTCAAAATTTAGTTGTAAATAGCGAAAAAACATGCTATAATGAAAAAAGATAAGGGGATGATTTCGTGGGTAATACAATATTAATTGAAAACAAAAACGGAGAAATGGTTAATGCCGAGATATTATTATATTTTACATTAAAAGATTATGAGGATAAAGAATATGTTCTTTATACATTTAATGAAACAGATGAACATGATCTTGCTACAATATATGCATCAGAAGTAGTTTCTTCTGATAAAGGATATGAATTTAAAACTATAGAAACAGATGATGAATGGGCAAAAATCAAAGATGTTATGAGAACATCCATAAAAAAAGGTCAGGAGGTTTAGTTATGGATAATAATTATGAAATAATAGATTTTGATGAAAATGAATATTCTGGAAATGCAAAAATTTCTGGAAATAAAGGAGCTAGAGTAGATAAGAAAAATATATCTTTTTTACGTCGTTTTGGGATGTTTGCCAAAAAGATGTTTAAAAAGAATCCAGAACGTTTAGTTGAAGATGCAGAAAAAGCACTTGAAAAAAATAAATCATATGACTATATTAACACTGCTTATTTAGATGCATTAGAAGTGGTAGATAAAGATACTAATCTAGATTCTAGTAAAAAAGACGATTTGTATTCTAGATTATCAGTCGTAGCTGCTGAAAATGGTGTGAATCACTTTGTAGATAAAGCTAATGAAAATGTGTATACAATAGGAATGAAAGATATAGAAGAACTTGAAAGATGTATTAGTGCTCTTAAAATGTCTCCAAATATAAGTGATGAAGATTTTAAAGAAAAGATTTACTCTGTTTATGTTATTCTTTCGGCTAAAATTGAGTATATTACGGATGAAAAAGAACTAAAATCTTTAATTGATTTGTTTAATAATACGATTGATTTAAATGAGATTGAAACTAGTTCATTATGGTATAAACAACTTTGCGGTGAAGATTGGAATCAAATTGTTTCTTTGAAGGAAAAAATTGCGGACAATAAGAAAGATAACTTAGAATATTATGAAGAAGCAGATGAACTATTGAAATTATATGATAAATATGGTATTTTCCCAAAAGAAAGAGTAGACCTTGCCGCATATACAAATAACTATTATTTGGATGAAGAAAATGAACAAGAATTAGATGAAACATATTCACGTAGCATTTCATTACCTGATGATGAACAATTTGAAGAAGATGATAATGCATCATTTGTACCTGAAGATGAGAATGAAGTAGAAAATGAAAGCAACGAGGGAAACGATTTAGAAGAAACAACATTAGAACCTGTTACAGTATCAGAAGATTCTAAAGAAATGGAGTCAACCGTTTCTGAATTAGAAAAGATGATGTCTTCCTTTAATACGCTGCTTGATAAAGGAGATTTCTTTGGTAATAATGGTACGTTACAAAATAAAGGAAATGAAATTTTAGCAGAAATGAAAAAATTTGAATCCTTATTACAACAAAAAAAGGATGTTTTACAAGATTTAGAAAAATCCTTAGAATCTTTAGTATCAAAAGCAGAAGAAGGAAATTCTATTGAACAAGAAAAAGAAGAATTATTAAATAGAATTGAATCATTATTGAATGATGGAATGATTAATGAAGATATGGCAAATACTTATAAAGAGAAAATTGTAAATATCAAAGTGAAAGGAGAAGTTTTTGACCACAATAGTGCTTTAACTAAATTAAATTATTTAGAAGGAAAACAAATTGAAGACCCTATTGAATATTCTAAAGAATGTGATGAATTTTTAGCTACTATTTCAAAGTTAAAGCTAAACGATGCTGTTCATGCAATGGTTTATAAATATATTGAAGGAAAAGTAGTTGAACTTAAAAATAAAGCATTAGAAATGCAAGTTGAAGAAAAAAATGAAGAAACTGTAGAATCAGAAAATAATAATTCTACTAATTTAACTGCAGAAAAAAATGAGAAAACAAAATTAGAAGATATTATTAATTTAAGTGCAAGGGAAATTTCTAAACTTATGAATAAGAAAAAAGACTTAGAAGATCAATTAGATGAACTTCTCTATAAAGGATCGACTAGTCTTGTCATTACTGATTTAAAACAACAAATTAAAAAATTAAATAACGAAATTGAATTCTATAAAAATAAGATTGAACCAATTAAAGAAAAAATATATCAAAAAAATAGTGAATTTATTGGAAAAACACAAAAGCAAATTAAAGCTATTGCTAAGTATAATTCAGATAAAATAAGGGAAGAAGAAAGTGCTGAAGCTTATGAAGGAGAGAAGAAATACTTAGAAGAGTTACTTAAAAGGATGCTTAATGGAGAAGATATTGACAAAGAATATGAGGAAACAAAACAATTACTGCAAGAAGCAAAAGATTCTTTATCAAAAGAACAATATGATAGTTTAAATGCTTATGTTAAATTAATTGGTGAAAGTAAAAATAAATTTTTAGATTTTAGAACAAAGCAAAAAGAATCAGAAGTTAGACAAGGCGCTTATAATCATGAGATGCAAAGATGGAACACTTTACTTGAAAAATTAAATAATGATGAGAGTATTCGTGAAAAAGATGATTTTCTTCATGAGTATGGAGAAGCTTGTACAATTTTTGAAAACAATAAGCAACATTATACTAAAAATCAGTTAATCGTTTTGGAAGAAATTAAAAATAAAGTACAAAATATGATATGGCAAGTTAAAGACGAAGGAAAAACAAGATAATTCGTATAAAACTTACAAAAAGTGACAAAATAAAAATAATGAGGTGATTTTATGAAAAAATTTATCTTATTATTTTTTTTCTTGTTTATTATTTTTTTATTATTTAAAAAAGATAATATAGAAACTGTTTCTTATTTAGATATAGAAGAAAACAATATATTATGTTTAGAAGTGAAAGATTTGTCAGATAAAAATATTTTATTAAAACTCAATAATACACAAATACTTTATATAAATCCATATATTAATCCTTTATATAAAGAAAGATTGAATTATTTAAAAAAATACACATTTTTAGAAAAAATAAACGAGAATAGTGTAAGAAAATTTACAAAGTATTATTTAAATGAACTTAAAAATCATGGATTTCAAAAAGATTACTATCAACTATCTTTTTATGGGATTCCCATTCAAAAGATATATTTACAGAAAGATGAATTAAAAGAAGAAATTAAACATAAAATAGAATATACAGTTTGTTAAATTGTATATTTTTTTCTTGTCTTTAGAAAGGCGCTATAGTATAATAAAGCTAGGTGAGGAAAATGTGGTATGAGTGGTTAGCTGTAATCATCATCTTAGCATTTGTTGAGTTTTTGACTGTTGGACTTACAACCATTTGGTTTGTAATTAGTGGTATAGTGGCATTACTAGCGTCATTTGTCATTGATGACTTTGCTATCCAATTTGCGATTTTTGTTATTTTAGGTATTATTTTACTTCTTACAACTAGAAAAAAATTAGAAGAAAAATTAGTTGGAAAAAAAGAAAAAACAAATTTAGACCGTATTATTGGAATGAAAGGAATTGTTACAGATGATATTTATAAAAATCATATGGGTGAAGTAAAAGTTGATGGGAAAAGATGGACAGCATACGCAGACGATGATATTTTAAAAGATGAAACCGTTAAAATACTAGAGATAAACGGTGTAAAATTGAAAGTAGAAAAGGAGTAGATTTATGGATTTTTTAATTATTGCTTTGATTTTAATTGTGTTACTAATTGTTCCAAATATTAAAATAGTATCACAAGCTAGTGCTTTTGTTGTAGAAAGGTTAGGATCATACTATAAAACTTGGCATAATGGAGTTCATTTTAAAATGCCATTTATTGATAGAGTAGCTTCTAAAATTACATTAAAAGAAATTGTAAAAGATTTCGCACCACAACCTGTTATTACAAAAGATAACGTAACGATGCAAATAGATACAGTCGTTTATTTTCAAATAACAGATCCAAAACTATATACTTATGGAGTTGAAAACCCAATCAGTGCGATTGAAAACTTAACTGCTACAACACTTAGAAATATTATTGGAGAATTAGAATTAGATCAAACATTAACATCGAGAGATATTATCAATACCAAAATGAGAGCTATTTTAGATGAAGCAACTGATCCTTGGGGAGTAAAAGTAAATAGAGTAGAAGTTAAAAATATTATTCCACCAAGAGATATACAAGAATCTATGGAAAAACAAATGCGCGCAGAAAGAGAACGTAGAGAGCAAATTTTAAAAGCTGAAGGAGAAAAGAAATCAAGTATTTTGATTGCTGAAGGAGAAAAAGAAAGTGCTATTTTAAGAGCAGAAGCAAAAAGGGAATCACAAATCCGTATTGCTGAAGGTGAGGCAGAAGCTTTACTTAAATTAAAACAAGCAGAAGCTGATAGTATACGCTTGATAAAAGAAGCTGGTGCTGATAACTCTGTTTTAACTTTAAAAAGTTTAGAAACACTTAAAGAAGTCGCAAATGGTTCTGCTAATAAAATCTTTTTACCAACAGAATTATCTAATGTAGCTACTTTAGGTACTACGGTTAAGGAAATGTTTGACAAAAATGAAAAAAATTAAAACATTTATCAAAAGTTTTTTATGGCTAGCTCTTTATGGAGTTAGCTTTTTTCTAATTTTACTATTTATGCTTTTAGTTTTTAGAGAAAATAAAATACAAGAATTTAAAGCACTTTATCCTTTAGTTGATCATCAAATGATCGATAATATGTTTAATGCTTTTTTAAAGACTAGTAGTTTTAAAAAAGAATTTTATGATTTTCTGGAAAAACATTTATGCTTATATAGCTTTTTAAATCTTATTCCACTTCTTTTGTTTGCATTTAAATATTGTAAAATAAAACCTAAAAAGATAACGATTGCGAGGTATTCATTAATTCAAATTATGATACTAACATCCACGCTTTCTATCGGATTAAACATCGTTTTATCTCATTTTTCTTATAATGAAATTAATCTTAGTATTTGGTATCTTCTTTTAAGTGGAATGATTGGACCTATCACAGAAGAACTTTTTTTTAGGGGAATTTTATATCAGAAATTACAAGAAGCATTTACAAAGAAAACATCATTTATTATGATGATTATAATATTTACAATACTTCATCAAAATATTACAACAATGATTTATGCATGTGTTATGGGAATATGGTTTACTTATTTATTTGAAAAATACAAAAATATCAAAGTTCCAATATTTGCTCATATGATAGGCAATTTATTAGTTCCTCTAATTATGCCTTATATATATATTCAAAGCAAAAACTATAAAATCGGTATACTATTTTTTCTAGGAATGATGTTTATCTTTACATTATTACAGATAAAAAAACAGGAAAATAACGATTAATCTATATTTTCTTGTTATTTTCTGTTATAATGAGAATGGTGAACTCTATGGAAATAGAAATTAAAAATACAAAAATTCATTATATAGATTATGGGAAACAAGATGGAAATGCGCTCATTTTTTTGCATGGATGGGGTCAAAATATAGAAATGATGAAACCACTAGCGGATCCTTTTGTAAAAGAAAATAGATTAATCATTTTAGATTTCCCTGGCTTTGGAGAAAGTGAAGAACCAAAAGAGGTTTGGACTATTGAAGATTTTGCTGATATGGTTCACGAATTATTAACAAAATTGAATGTAGAACATTTTACTTTACTTGGACATTCCTTTGGCGGTAAAGTTACCCTGATGTATGCAAGTAAATATCAAGTAGATAAAATCGTTTTATTTGCAAGTCCATACCGAAAAGAAATTCAAAAGACTAGCGTTAAAACAAAGATTCTAAAAGGGTTAAAAAAAGTCCCTGGAATTAATAATTTAGAAGAATTTGCTAAAAAACATATTGGAAGTACAGATTATAAAAATGCAAGTCCAATGATGAGAAAGATTTTAGTAGAACATGTTAATTTAGATTTGACTGAAACTGTAAAAAAAATTAGTTGCCCAGCTCTTTTAATATGGGGGACAAAAGATGCTGCTGTGGCTTTAGAAGATGCTTATAAATTAGAATCATTAATGAAAGATGCAGCGGTAATAGAACTAGAGGGTGGAACGCATTATGCATATCTTGAATTTAGAGGAAGGGTTATTTCCATTCTTAGAAGTTTCTTATCTTGAGGTGATAAAAGATGAAATATTTAGTTTTATTGATTAGTATTATATATCTTGTTATAAAGGCAAAGAAATATTTGCAACTTTTACAACAAAATTGGTATGATGATGATCATAGATATTTAAAATGGATTTGGGATAATAAGCAAAAAGTATTACTCAATGTAGAAATCATTATGATTATTTTACTTGTTTTCTTCCTAAAACAAGAGCTTATTAGTTTTATTATAGGAATTTGTTTTTATATCGTTTTAATTATACTTGAGAAGAAAAATAAAACACAAGATAAATTACCTTTAAAAATAACTAAAAGAGTGAAAAGACTTATTATGACTACATCGATACTTTATTTAATTCCGATTATTTTATTTTGTAGTAAAGATAGTAACACTATAAATTATTTGTTTTTAAGTCTTTTAATTTATATGAATCCTTTTGTACTCATGATATCCAATATTTTAAATATGCCAATCGAAAAAATGGTCGGACATTATTATAAAAGTAAAGCTATGAATAAGTTAAAAGAAATGAAAAATCTAAAAGTTATTGGTATTACAGGTAGTTATGGAAAAACAAGTAGTAAAAATATTTTGTATGATGTTTTAGATATAAAATATAATGTTTTTAAAACGCCTAAAAACTATAATACTCCTAATGGTATGATGCTTTCGATTAATAATTATTTAGATAAATTTAATGATTATTTTATAGCAGAAATGGGAGCATTTCAAAAGGGAGAAATCAAAGAACTTTGTGATATGATGCATCCAACTTATGGTATTTTAACTAGAATTGGAACAGCTCATTTAGAAAGCTTTGGATCAAGAGAGAATATTAGGGATGGTAAATTTGAACTTATTGAATCCCTTCCAACAGATGGAATTGGTATTTTAAACAAAGACGATGAAATGCAGCGCTCTTATAAACTAAAAAATACTTGTAAAATTGTTTGGATTGGTATTGATGAAGATGCAGATGTAAAAGCTATTAATATTAAATTATCTCCAAATGGAACGGAATTTGATTGTATCTTTAAAGGTGATGAAAATAAATATCATTTTAGGACTAAATTATTAGGAAAAGCCAATATTTATAATATTTTAGCTTCTATTGCCCTTGGAAAAGAACTTGGTGTAAGTATAGAACAACTTATTCAAGGAGTGCTTTCAGTAACTCCAGTAGAACATCGATTAGAACTTAAAAAGATGGGAGATATACATATTATCGATGATGCTTATAATTCTAATCCAGTAGGGTCAAAGATGGCTTTAGATGTTTTAAATTTAATGCCTGGTAAAAAAATTATTGTTACTCCTGGTATGATTGAAATGGGTAAAGAGCAAGATGAAATTAATAAAAATTTCGGAAGACAAATTGCTGATGTATGTGATGAAGTTATATTAATAGGTGAAATGCAAACAAAACCAATTTATGAAGGACTAAAAGAAAAAGGATATAAGGAAGAACATATTCATATTTTAAATGATGTAAGACTCGCGTTTCCTTTGATTGGAAAACTTAAAGAAGGGGAAACATATGCTCTTTTAGAAAATGATCTTCCAGACATATTTAATGAAAAATAGAGGTGAATGAAATGAAAATAAAAGTTGGTGTAATTTTTGGTGGAGAGACCGTAGAACATGAAGTAAGTATTATTTCAGCAGTTCAAGCAATGGGATTTATGGATAGGGAAAAATATGATATTATTCCAATCTATATTACAAAAGATCGTATTTGGTATACAGGAAAAATGTTAGAAGAAATCGATGTATATAAAGATTTTGATACATTAAAAAAATATGCTAAAAAATGTGTACTTTATAAAAAAGATGAACAATTTTATCTTCAATCTTTAGGATTCTTTAAAAGATTAATTACTGATATTGATATAGCGTTTCCAATAGTACATGGAAACAATGCAGAAGATGGATCATTAGCAGGTTACTTAGAAACCATTGGTATTCCTTATGTTGGACCTCATATTTTAGGGGCAGCGGTAGGACAAGATAAAGTATTAATGAAACAAGTTATGAAAACAGAAAACATTCCAGTTGTTCCATATACATGGTTTTATGATAGTGAATATTTAAAGTTTAAAGGTGATATTTTAAAAGATATTGAATCATTAGGATATCCAGTAATTGTAAAACCAGCAACACTTGGTAGTAGTGTCGGTATTACAGTTGTAAAAGAAGAAAACGCTTTGGATGAAGCAATTAGTGAAGCTATGAATTATGATTCTAAAATTGTTGTAGAAAAAGTAATTCCAAATTTAGTAGAAGTAAACTGTAGTGTTTTAGGAAACTATGAAACAATGGAAGTAAGTGAACTTGAAGAAGTAATCGCAGCAGATGAATTCTTGAGTTATCAAGATAAATATCTTGGTAATGGGAAAGGTGCTAAATCAAAAGGAATGGCTAGTACGAATAGAATTATTCCAGCTAGATTATCTGATGAAGTAAGTAAACAAGTTAAAGAACTTGCTAAAAAAACATTTAGAGCACTTAATCTATCTGGTGTATGTCGTATTGATTTTTTAATTAATAAAGAAACTATGGAGGTTTATGTAAATGAACCAAATACAATTCCAGGATCATTATCTTTCTACTTATGGGAACCTAAAGGAAAAGAATATCATAGCTTACTTGATGATATGATTACATTAGCCATTAAAGATTACAAAAATAAAAAGAAGAAAACTTTCTCATTTGAAACGAATATTTTAAGTAATTTTGATGGTGTAAAAGGTAGTAAAGGTCTAAAAGGGATAAAAGGTTCAAAAGGAATATAGTAAATAATGAAAAGAGAGTTCATTCATTCATATAAACTCTCTTTTAATATATATAAAATATTTACATATATTTCCTTAAAAAACTATAAAAATTGTTGTAAAAAGTAGTATTTTGTCTTATTATTTGATAAAATAGAAGTTGGAAGGTGAAAATGCATGAAGTTATTTAAGAAGATATTTGATTATGAATATAAAGAATTAGAAAAATTTAAAAAAATAGCAGATAAAATAGTAGCTTTAGATGAAGAAATGCAAAAATTATCTGATGATGAATTAAAGAATAAAACAGAAGAATTTAAACAAAGATTAGCTGATGGAGAAACGCTAGAAGATATTAAAGTAGAAGCATTTGCTGTAGCTAGAGAGGCCGCATTTCGTGTAATTGGTGAAAAACCATACTATGTACAAATTTTAGGTGGGCTTGCTATTCATTATGGTAATATCGCAGAAATGAAAACAGGTGAAGGAAAAACATTAACATCTACGATGCCAGCTTACTTAAATGCATTATCTGGTGAAGGTGTACATATTATCACGGTTAACGAATACCTAGCTGGAAGAGATGCTGGATGGATGGGAGAAATATACCGCTTTTTAGGTTTAACAGTAGGAGTAAACTATAGAGAATATTCACCAAGAGAAAAACAAGAAGCATATAACTGTGATATTATGTATTCAACTAATAATGAAATTGGATTTGATTACTTAAGAGATAATATGGTTGTAAGGAAAGAAGACAGAGTTCAAAGAGGACTAAACTTTGTTATCATCGATGAAGTTGACTCTGTTTTAATTGATGAAGCTAGAACACCACTTATCATATCTGGTGGAAAAATGAATGCTCAAAACTTATATGTAAGTGCAGATCGTTTTGCTAAAAAATTAAAAGAAAATGATGGATACATTTATGATGAAAAAACGAAAAGTGTTACTTTAGATGAAAAAGGAATTAAAGCAGCTGAAAAAGAATTTAATTTACAAAATCTATACGATTTAGATAATACTAATTTAGTACATTTTATTAGTCAAGCTTTAAAAGCAAACTATTCTATGAGTAATGACGTTGATTATGTTGTTCAAGATGATAAAGTAATTATTGTCGATCAGTTTACAGGAAGACTTATGCCAGGAAGAAGTTTCTCAGATGGGCTTCATCAAGCATTAGAAGCAAAAGAAGGGGTAACTATCAATGAAGAAACTAGAACACTTGCAACCATTACATTCCAAAACTTATTTCGTATGTATAAAAAAATTGCAGGTATGACTGGTACTGCTAAGACAGAAGAAGAAGAATTTAGAGATATTTATAACATGTATGTTATTACAATTCCAACCAATAAACCAGTTATTAGACAAGATTTTG
>CACZQZ010000002.1 GCA_902783405.1 uncultured Erysipelotrichaceae bacterium | reverse complement strand
GAATTTACCATGAATGTTCCTTCTATGATTAATGATAGTTATTATATGGAGCACCCTGAATTATTATCTGGAATTAAGGAACATGTTTTAGAAGATCCTACTTATAAGAGAGTAACCCAAATTACAAAGAAGCCAAATTATCCAGGTGGTTGGATAATATCAGGCGATATAAGAGACAGAATGTTAATTGTTCCATATTATAAGAGAGTAAAAGAAGTTATGAATCATGTTCAAAAAACAGGAGAGGGACTAGATTTAAAAACAGTAGGAATTATTAATGACTGGCATATAGGTTCTACAACGGAAAGACCAGAGTATGCAGTAAAATTTTTAGATTATTTATTCTATGAATGTAATCCTACAGGAATCATTGTAAATGGTGACTTACAGCAAGGATATAATTTTGGCAAATATCCAAATGAATCTAGACATGTAGCCGCAACTTCTATGACACAACAAATGATTAGTGCGAATAAATTAATTAGACCTTACATGAGAGATGGTTTTGGAGCAATTAAAGATGGTTTTGAAGGAGAAATGGGAACTAAATATATCGATACAAAAACATCTATGAAAATTATGAATCATTTAATGTCTATTGGTTTATTGGAAAGATCGCAAGGACTTTATGGAAATGTAGATCGAGTAAAAAGAAATATAGATTATCAAAGAGTAGATTTAAAATTACCTAGAAGTTTAAAACCATATGAACAAATTATTAGAGAAAAGTTATCTAAAATAGTTAATTTAGAATTTATGGATATTGTAGAAGGAAATCATGAATGGAATAGTGATTGGAATCATAAAGGATACAATGAAATAGAACTACTAAGACAAGAATTAGAAAATTTAAAAGATTTTAGTGGTAGTGATATTGATTTGACTTTAACAGAATTTTTAGTAAATGGTAGAGGAGATTTTGTTAATGCACCTTATGGATTTAGAACAATCAATGGTTATAACAATGTTTATTCCCATTGTTTTAAAGGAGGAGGATCATCTCCTACTATAGGTGTATCAAGATGGTTAAGCAAAATGGCTCCTAACTTACCAAGAATTGATAAGATTAATTCAGCACATTATCATTTGTTTGAAACTTCTGTTATCGATAATACATTAATTACGATAACAGGATCTAGTGCTGGTCAAAGTGGATTTGAACAAAATTTAGGATATAGTAGTCAGCCTCTATTTGTCGTAGAAAGATATTTACCAGATGGAAGAATTACTTTAGAGACTATTGGAACAGAATTTTTAGAACAATACAAAATTAAAAATCCATATATAAAAGAAATGGGACTTGAAAATTTTATTCAAAGTTGTATGACTGAGGAAGCAACTATATTTGATAGAGAAAAACCAAAGCAAATTCAAAAAATATATCAAAGAAAATTACATGCAAAAGATCCAAATAAAATTATTGGACCTGTTATAGATTAAAAAAATTGTGACATAGTAAATAAGGAGGAATATTTTATGAAATACAAAAAAATAGTTGTCGCAGGAGGAGGAATCCTTGGAAGTCAAATTGCATTTCAAAGTGCATATTGTGGTTATGATGTAACCGTATTAATTAGAAAAGAAGATTCAACTGAAGAAGTAAAAGAAAAAATGGGAAAATTATATAATACATATCATGAAATAATAGAATCAATGAGTGATAATAATGCTACTTGGGCTAGGGGAATAGCAGATAGAGATTACTTTGATAAACAAGAATGTTTAGATAAAATAAATAAAGCATTACAAAATATTAAGATTGAAGATGAACAAGCTAAAGCTTTAGAAGATGCAGATTTATTAATTGAATCTATTACAGAAAATTTTGATGTTAAAGCTGCATTTTATAAAACGATAGCACCATTACTTCCTGAAAAAACAGTAATTGTAACCAATTCTTCTACATTATTACCATCTAAGTTAGCTAAATATACTGGTAGACCAGAAAAATATTTATCATTACATTTTGCTAATTCTATATGGAAAAATAATATTGCAGAAGTTATGAGACATAGTAATACAGAAAATGTTTATTTTGATGAAATAATTGAGTTTGCTGAATCAATTCGAATGATACCATTAGCTGCTAAAGAAGAAAAATCAGGATATTTACTTAATTCAATGTTAGTACCATTTTTATTATGTGCGATGGATTTAGTAGCAAATGG
>CACZQZ010000001.1 GCA_902783405.1 uncultured Erysipelotrichaceae bacterium | reverse complement strand
ATCTTCACTAATCGTACTTACAACATCAACTTTTTCTTCTTTTTCATATTCTGATTTTAATTGATTGATGATTTCTTCTCCCATATCTTCTGAGAAGCCTGAATAGTATTTATCTCCAATAACAATGAATGGAACTCCATCTGCTTCAGTACCTAATTTTTTAGCTACTGCTTCCATAAGTTCACTATTTTCTTCATTATTCCAAACTTCATATGATCTAACTTTGTAAAGATATCCATTTTCTGCTAAATTATTGTTTAAAAACTCCAAAAAATCATGACAATGTGAACATCCACTTCCTCTAAATAAATAAAGTGTTACTTGATTATCATTTTCTGCATACTCTTGTGTAGATAGTTCAATTCCTTCACTTGCTAAAGCATCTTGTAAATTCGTTACTTCAACAGCTTTTACACCAAATGGTAATATTAAAAGTAAAAATAATGTTAAAATTAATTTTTTCATAAATCTCATCTCCTCTATTTAAAGAAAATACGAATAATATCATTATAGGTTATGAAAACCATTAAAATCATAAGTAAGACAAATCCTACATTATGAATCGTATTTTCTACTTTTACACTAACTGGACTCCCTTTTATTTTTTCTATAAGCAAAAATAGTGCTCTTCCTCCATCAAAAGCTGGAAATGGTAATAAATTGATAAAACCTACATTAATACAAAGATAAGCAATCAAGTACACTAAATTTACAAAGCCTGCTTTTGCACTCTCACCAACGATAGTATAGATTCCAATTGGCCCAGATAAACTATTTAATTTTAGTTTCCCTGTAAATAAATATGTTACTATAAAAACCATCTGTTTTAATAGTGTATATGTCTTTTTAAAGGCATATTTTATGGCAGCAATAAATCCTTTTTCACTCTCACTTTTAAGTGAAAAACCATATTTATATACTTTTTCACCATCAATCTTTTCTTCTTTTGGTTTTAATGTTACCTTTTCTTTTTTACCATCTTCATGTTTTACTTCTAAAGTAACCTTTTCCCCTTGTAATACTTGAAGATGTAATAATAACATGTCTTGTGTATCTGTCTTTTTACCATTAATAGATAAAATTTCATCTCCACTTTGAATATTAGTTTTATAGATTGGATAATTTTCATCTTTAGATTCAATCACTGGTGTCATTACTGGTGAACCATAAAATAAACCAATTCCAAAAAGAATAACAATTGCAAGAATAAAATTAAATGTTACTCCAGCTAAAATAGTAGTTAATCTTTGCATCCAAGTTTTTGATTGCATTCTCTTCTCTACTGGGATGTTCTCATCAATGTCTACCTCTTCTCCTGCCATTTGAACAAATCCACCAATAGGAAATAGTCTTAAAGAATAAACAGTTTCATCATTTTTTCTTTTTTTAGAAAATATTTTAGGTCCCATGCCAATAGAAAATTCATAAACATAAATTCCTGCTTTTTTAGCAAAAATAAAATGACCTAATTCGTGAATAAACACGGTAATACCAAGTACTAATATGAAGTAAATTAATGTCATAGTTCCTCCTTTATATTACGTTAATAAAAAACATAAAGCCAAGTAGAATAAATAAAATACTATCAAAGCGGTCTAAAACACCACCATGCCCTGGCATAAGATTCGAAAAATCTTTGATTTCATAGTGTCTTTTAATTGCTGAAAAAACTAAATCGCCTAACTGTCCTATAACACTTAAAAATAGTGTTGTTATAATAATTGCTGATATGGAAGCATCTGGATTAATTACAGTTAAATAATAAAAACTACTAATAAAACATCCCATGATGGTTCCTCCAATAAGTCCTTCAATCGTCTTATTTGGCGATACTTCTTTAATAAGTTTATGTCTTCCAATAAGTAATCCCGTTGTATAAGCAAAGGTATCTGTAAAAATAGAAATTAAGAATAAAAAGATAACTAATTTTAAACTTAAACTTCGAACAAATATTAGTAACTGAAACGAAATACCTAAAAAGAACAATATTCCAATTAACATAAATCCATCTTTAATGCTATAAACCTCTTCATCATGGTATAAAATAGCTGGAACTAAGTAGATTAAAAAAATACCTGTAATAATTTTAAAATCTAAACCTAATCTAATTGTATCTATTTCATGATTGACTAGTAATAAGATACTAATAACAATATATGAAACGACTTTTATAAAGATAGGAAGTTCTTTTTCTTTCTCATAAGCATTTATCATTTCTTTAAGACCGAGCACTGAAAGAAGCCAAATGGCAATTTGAAAAATTGTACCACCGTGGAAAAAAATAGGAACTAATATCAAAAGAGCAATAATAGCACTAATAATTCTTGTCTTCATAGGTAATTCCTCCAAATCTACGATCACGTGTATAATAGTAATCTATAGCTTTATCAAATTCTGTTTTGGTAAAATCTGGAAAATATGTTTTTGGAAAATAAAATTCAGCGTAAGCTAATTGCCAAAGTAAAAAATTACTTAGTCTGCACTCTCCACTCGTTCGAATTAATAAATCTACTGGTGGAAGATTTTGATATAAATTTTGTTCAAAATAATCTTCTTTAATATCTTCTATAGATATTTCATGATGAATAACTTTTTGACATATTTTTTTAGTAGCATCTACAATTTCTGCATGACTACCATAGTTTAAACAAAAATTAACTACCATACCAGTATTATTTTTGGTTTTTTCTTTAATTTCTTCCATCGCATTCCAAACTCTATCTTCTAAAGGTTCCTTTCTGCCTGAAAAAATCACTTTAATGTTTTCTTTTTCATATTTTTTAATCAATCTTTTAAAATTATGAACAAACAAATCCATCAAGTAACAAACTTCTTCTGTAGAACGTTTAAAGTTTTCTGTGGAAAACACATACAAACTTAAAAATTCAATTTTTTTCTCTTTAGCATATAGAATGATTTCTTCTAATCTATCAAACCCTGCTTTATGACCAAAACTTCTTTTTTTTCCTTTTTCTTTAGCCCATCTTCCATTTCCATCGACGATGAGTGCTAAATGGTTAAGTTTTTTCTTGTCCATTCCATTACCTCTTCCATATCATTATTATAATATAAAATCAAGTTTTATACAAGGTTTGTTCTTATTTTTCAATTACTTCACTATATAATTTTTTCACTTCTTTAATGGTAAGATGCCTATATTGTCCAGAAGATAATCCATCTAAAGTAAGAAAAGAATATTTTTCTCTTTTTAATTTCAATACCTTATAATCAAAGGTTTCAAACATTTTTTTTACTTGATGGTTTCTTCCTTCATAAATCGTAAGTTCTACAATGGATGTATTTGTTTTTTTATCGTATTTTTTCACCTTTGCTTTAGCTTTTCCTGTTTTTTTATGATCAATAACAACACCATTACATAGTTTTTTTAAAACAACTGGTGGAACCATTCCATTTACTTTGGCAATATATGTTTTTGGAATATGCATTTTAGGATGCATTAAAAGATTTGCTAGAATACCATCATTTGTGAGAAGAAGTAATCCTGATGTATCATAATCTAATCTTCCGACAGGATAGATTCTATTATTCGTATGAATCAAATCAATAACTGTTTTTCTTCCTTTTTCATCTTTATTAGATGTAATAATTCCTCTAGGTTTATATAACAATATATATTCTTTTTCATGATTTTCTAATACTGTTCCATTTACAGAAATAACTTCATCTTTTGAAACTTTATATCCAAGTTCAGTTATCATTTTTCCGTTTACAAGAACTTTTCCATTTTGAATATATTCTTCTGCTTTTCTTCTAGAACAATAACCGCTATTGGCAATAACTTTTTGTAATCTTTCCATTTTTTCACCTACTTTAAAAATAAAAAGCTATTGCTTTTTATTTATTCCTCCATATTTTCTTTTTTCTAACATCATATATTCTGTAATACAAGTTTCAATCTCAGGTAGTGCTTCTCTTTGAATATTTGAAAAAGTTACAAATTCTTTGATTGTATCGATATAGACTTTTCCCCATATTAATCCCATCGTTACTTTTAAATCATTAAACATATCTGGAGTAATCGCTGTAAAGGAATATCCAAATAGTAATCTTTTTTGTCCAATTAAAATTCTTTTATTGGTAAGTGCTACTACATTAGTTGTAATCATGTCAAGAGGATTATCATTTTTTTGAGCAGCAAACGCATATTTAACAACTTCACCAGGATTCAAATGTACATCGATAATCTGACAATGTTTTTTTAGTCTCCATGCAACTGTCATAGGATATTTTTTCTTAAATTTTTTTACTTTTTCATATACGACACTTTCCATAAGCCCCTCCTAAATTATTTACTTTATTATAACACTATTCTATTTCTATGTAAATGAAACTTTACTTTTTATATAAGGTTAATGCTTTTGGAATTGATATTTCTTCATCAACATTTTTACCACTTTTTTCAAGGTATTCTTTAAAAGGAATCATCCAGTCATAATAACTCTCTCCAGCTTCATTTTCAAAATGTTCTTTTTGAGTAATCCCTTTATTGTAATTTTGAAAATCATGCACATTATATAAAGATTTATTTTGATTTTTCAAAAATAAACATCTAAAAACACTATAGTCGTACATTCCACCATTATCGTACATTCCAAATCCTATTCCTGTATATACATCTTTTATTTTAGATAGACGTGTATACTGTGGCAAATTCATGTATCTACTTCTTTCTTTTGAATTATCAAAATCAAAAATTGTACAAAGATTTAAGTTTCCTACATAAAAATCATGTATAGAGTAATTATCTTGTTCATATTTTATTTTATTCATGGATACATTTTTAAATAATTCATTAAATAAAATTAAAGATTGTCTTACTGTAATTTGATTTGGAATATTATAAGATTTTTTAGGTAAAAGTTCTCTCAAAGGAACTAGATTTTCATAAAACTCATTTTGATGAATAGTGTATTCATTTCCATTATGAAGACAAATATAATGATTATCGTCTTTTTTATAAAAAATAGTTAAAAATCCCTCGTACTCTCTTCTACTATTCCAATCAATAAATTTATCTATATCATATTTTTGAAAATCAACTGCATTTGATTCCTTTAGCTTTTGAATTTTATTTCTTTCTCTTCTTTCTTCTTCTGTCATTTTTCCATGGGAAAACAGACTTCCAAAATGTTCTGATAAATATAATTCACCAACATAAAAATTATTAATGTCTTTTTTAAACATATTTTCACTCCTCTTGAAATTTTTTTACATATTATATCATAAATTTTTATATTTCAAGATTTTTTTTACACAGTATAATTTGTTAAAAAAACTAAAAAGATCAAATAATAATATTTGACCTTTAGATTGTTTGTGTTTTATTATCTACCGTATTTACATAGTTTCCATAAATACTTGGAATAGATTCTAATAATTGATATTCTATTCTCTTTAATAAAGACTCATTAAAGTATAATTTACTTACTATGTTTTTACTAAATCCTTTAACTCGATGTTTTAAAATTTGAATGTTTCTCATTTTGTGTGCTTCTAATGAATAATGAAATTGATGAGCAAATCTTAATTCATCTTGATTAAAAGAAAAAATATAGTCATTTAACGAATCTCTTAATTTTTCTGGATTCATATCAAATACGGCTGCTATTTTCATAAATGATAAATATCCATCCTTATCATAACAAGATAAAAATAATAGTTCTTCGTTATTATTTTCCATTTTCATAACAATTCCCCCTTTTTATTGAGGCATATAATACTACGATATAAAGGATTTGTCAAATGATATAATATTTTTTCTTCTTCATTTTTTACTCTTTCTACTATTTTACTTGATATCATTTCTTCTGCAAAACGTCGCGTACCATTTTCACCTTTATGATAAATATTTATAACTAAACTTATAATATCTCACTTTTATAATTATTATATATGAATAAAATATTATCCATATCTATATCTTTTACTTTTCAATTTTTACTTTTATATCATCATTACCTAAATTAGGTAAATTATCAATATGTCCTATTTTCGTATAACTATAGTTTGTATTAAATGATTTATAAAATATTACGAGACAGTTGTTCCCATATAACATTACATCTCCTGCATTAATATTTTTTGGATTACTTTCATTTGTAGGTAGTTTATCATCTAAATAAACATATTTTTCATTTCCATTTAATTCATTCATATGAAATTCTTGTGGTAATAATTTAATAAAAGATTTCACAGTTTCATTATTTTCTAAATAAATAGTATATTCTTGATTATTAATAAAGATTTTCAAAGAATCTATCACCTCACTTGAATTATTATTTATATCATTTTGTTTAACATTTATCATTTCATTATTTTCTTTTTTTTCTACTTTTTTTAAATTACAACCTACAATTATGAATAAAGATAAAATAACTAATATATTATATATTATTTTCTTGTTCATTATTTTAAATTATCCTTTAAAAATTGTTCTATTTTGTCAAATGGTATTTTATCTTTTTGATCATACAAATCTGTATGAGTAGCGCCAGGAATAACAACAAATTCTTTATTATTTTTATATTTACTATCTTTTATCATATTTTCATAAGCATCACGTCCCATATAAAAGGAATGTGCTTTATCTCCATGAATAATCATAACAGCATTTCTAATTTCATTGGCATAATGAAATAGTCTAACATTCATCATAGAAGTATTTGTTTGAACTACCCAGCCATTATTAGAATTTAAACTTCTCTTGTGATATCCTCTTGGTGTTTTATAGTATGCGTAATAATCTTTTACAAAATCTGGAGCATCTTCTGGCACATGTTCAACAACTCCACCAGCTAAAGCATATTCTTTCTTTTTATAATCTTCATTTCTCTGATTATTTAAAGATACTCTTTGGTTATGTCTATCTTCTTCACTATTCTGCTTATCAAAATAACCATTTCCGGCTACTCTAGACATATCATACATAGTAGATACGATTGTGGCTTTAACTCTTGTATCAATACAAGCTGTTTGAAGTGCCATTCCACCCCATCCACAAATTCCAATAATACCAATTTTTTCTGAATCGACATTATCAAGACTTATTAAATAATCCACTGCAGATTGAAAGTCTTCAACATTAATATCATATGAAGTCATGTATCTCGGATTTCCACCAGATTCACCAGTAAATGAAGGATCAAACGCAATAGTTAAAAAACCTCTTTTCGCCAACTCCTGTGCATATAATCCACTTGATTGCTCTTTTACTGCACCGTAAGGGCCACATACTGCAAGTGCTGGTAATTTACTCTTATATTGTTTTGGTTCATACATATCAGCTACTAATGTAATACCAAAATGATTTTTAAATATTACTTTTTTATGATTAACTTTGTCACTTAATGGAAATACTTTATTCCATTCATTTGTAATACTTTCATTCATTCTACATTCCACCTAACTTTCTTTTATATTATAACATGAAAAAAGAGAATTTTTTATCCTCTTAATCTCAAAAATATAATTATATCATTTTTATATTCGTTATATTCTAATTAAACTTTCTTCACATATTATAATTTATTTTGTAAATTCTTTTCCTCCTACATATAATTTATAACCATTTAAATCAATATTGGAATATGTTGTATCTTCGTCTTCAAGTTCTGAAATATATGAATCTCCTGTTAATTTAATTGTAGAAGTACTATCAAGAATTAATTTCATTTCTTTAGCTTCGTTACTATTATTAATAGTTCCTTCATAACTTGATATTTTAGATAATTTCATAGATAGTTTTGATATAGAATCAACAACTATATTTCCATTTACTTTTTGATTTGTTAATACTAAATCTACATCTCCGCCATTAGATCCAGATGCTCCCCAAGAATCTTTTTGTATTCTTAAGAAATTACCAGATGAATCATTATTTATAAATTCATTATTTTCTAAGATGATGCTTGCTTTCGTATTTGTCACATAAATAGAATCACCTTTATTTGTTACAATAGTCGAATCTTTTGATGAAAACTCTGCTGTTCCTGCGTCAGCATCTCCAGACATAGATTGATATATAAATATATTTTTATAGGTTGTTGACTGTCCATTTAATGTGTTATTTGTATCTGTTAATTGAACATTTTCTATTGTAATTTTATTTTTACCTTCAATGATTAATCCTTCAGAAGCAAGAGATGTTAATGTTGCATTTTTAACGGTAATATCAGCTGTTGAATATACTGCGGGAGATCCTTTACCAGTCGTTTTATATGTTCCTTTATCTACATTAACAGTTCCTCCACCTCGATCTGATCTGATCGCAGCACTTGATGTTCCACTTGTCAATACTGTCAAATTAGTTGCATTCATTATTCCACCACCTGTTGTCATAATGCCTCCAGAGTTATCTTTAGTAGTAGTAATCTTTGAATCACTTATATTAACTGTCGTTCCATCGCTTGATGAATTTGATGTAGTTGCACTTCCTCCATAACTAAATACTCCATTTGCTCCTGTTGCGTCTGTCGTAATGGTAGCATTTTGAATCGTAACATTTGCCCCTGATTTAGCTAATACAGCTGAATTTGTTCCATAAAAGCTTGTATTATCTCCTCCATCAGAATCTCCTGTTTTTTGAATCGTTATTCCTGATAAAGTTGATGTAATATTTCCTGATAGTAATACTGCATTTTCATCTGCATTTGTTGACTTATATTCTTCATCTGTAATATTTTCATCTGTAGTTATTTCTTTTACCGCTGAATAAGCTATTGATGAATTATTATTCATTCCAGGTGTATTATTGTTAACACTATTATTATTTGTATTACCTTTTATAATTAAATACCATAGTATCCCAATAATTAGTATCAAAACTATAATTATAATTATATATATCAATGTCTTTTTATCTTTCATTATAATATCCTTTCTAACTATTACTATTTTGTGTGCTACTATTTTGTGTATTTTCATTATTTGGCATTTCTGGTGGTTGACCACTTTGTCCATTTGGCATCTCTGGTGGAGTTCCTCCAGACATCTGTTGATTATTATTAGTATTACATGCCATAGTTTTCGTATATACAAAGAAAGATCCTGTTGCAATCACTGCTCCTAATAATAAACCAATGATAAATATTAATATTTTTTCTTTCATTTTATCCCTCCATTCATCATTCTCTATAATCATATTATTTTTTTATTAAATAAACATTAAATATATTTACTTCATTTATCATCTCCTTTTTCGATATAAACTTTATCATTATTAAATTAAACTAAAATTAAATATTATATTTTTTTAAATCATTTCTCCTTTCATATATGTATCATATCAAGCTAAAGTTAAAAGAACATTAAATGGTTCATAATGTTCTTATTTTTTTAAATTTATTTTAAATGTCGTCTTACTATCTTTTGAATATGCTTTAATTGTTCCTTTATGATTAATAACAATATTTTTAGCAATAGCAAGTCCAAGTCCATAACGATTTGTATCTCTGTTTCTAGACCTATCAGCTCTATAAAATCTTTCAAATATCTTTTCTTCATCACCAGAGTTTATTGGATCACCAGAATTAGTTATTTCAATATTAATACTATTTTTTTCTTTATGAGCTTTAACCGTTATTGAAGAATTTTTATAACTATGTTTAATAGCGTTATCTAGTATGATGGAAACTAATCTTTCTATTTCTTCTTTACTACACTTAAACATAATATCTTTTTCAATATTGGTTTCTATTTTTATATTTTGTTCAAATGCTACCGCTTCAAATGTTAAACTTATTCTTTCAATAATCTTAGAGATATTTTCTTCTTTATAACTATTTATAGATACACCATTTTCTAACTTGGATAAATCAAGTAAACTTTTAATTAAATTACTCATTCTTTCCGATTCATATTTGATGTTATCCACATATTTTTCATTTTTTTTATCTATTTTAAGTTCGTCGGAAGAAGCCATAATTATGGAAAGTGGTGTTTTTAGCTCATGTGATGCATCAGCGATAAATTCTTTTTGTTTATCAAATGATTCTTGAGCTGGTTTTGTAATTCTTTTGGTTATTTTTTTAGATATATAATAAATTATAAATTCAAATCCAAATAGTATAATAATTGAAAAAATCAAGGTAAGCCTTAGTCTATCATTAATATTTTTAGTATTCAAAATAACAATCATATCGGATTGATAATTGTATGAATATTTATTATGGTATAGATTTCCAACTTTTAATTCTTCTTTATTATCTATAATTTTTTGAGCAATATTTTGCACATCAAAATCACTTTCATTATTACTATGATTGGTTATCTTTTCTATTTTTCTATTATTTAATTTTACTGTATATATTTCATAATCCATAATCATCATATTATCTAAATTTCTGTTTTTTAATTCTGGTAGTGAAGAATCCATATCTATTGGTTCTGGTGGATTATCATTAGGTATATTTTTATCTTCCATAAAAGATAAGTTTCTTTTAACATTATCATATTCTTTCTTATAAGAACTAACGTTATAAATAACAATACCAGTAATTATAAATATAGATAAAATTATAAATATTGTCTTAAATACTTTTCTATTTAGTTCCTTCATTATTATACTCCATTTTATAACCTATATTTCTAAGTGACTTAATCTGAACATTTGAATTAATTAGTTTTAATTTTTTACGAATGAATGATAAGTATGCTTCTAAATTATTGGATATAGAATCATTTTCTAATCCCCATACTTTATCATATATCATTTCTTTAGATAATACTTGATTTGGATTACTCATAAAATATTCGAGTAATTGAAATTCTTTATGAATAATATTAATTTTTTCATTATTCTTTTGATTTATAATATCTGATGTTTTTAAATCAAGAATTAAATCTCCAAATTCTTTGGTTTGATTTTTAATGCTTTCTATTCTTAATTGAGCATTAACTCTCGCTACTACTTCATCAATATGAAAAGGTTTTGAAATATAATCATTAGCTCCTTCACTAAAACCAAGTAATTTATCTTCTAATTCAGATTTAGCAGTTAACATGATGACTTTTGATTTGACATGATTATTTTTAATCTGTTTTAGTATTTCAATACCATTAACACCAGGTAGCATTATATCTAATATGATTAAATCATAAACATCCATTAAAGCATTATATAACCCATCTTCCCCATCTAAAGAAACATCTACTACGTATTTTTCTTTTTTTAATCTATTAGCAACTAATTCGGCCAGAGATTTTTCATCTTCAACAATTAATATTCTCATAAGTTCTTTTCACCTCAAATATAATTATTCATTTATTTATTAAACAAACATTAAATAATGATTTTCTTATATAATTATAACAAAGATTTTTATCTTTTTTCAACTAATCATAATATGATAATTACTCATAAGATTTAAAAAAATACTAAGAGTATTTCTTAGTATTTTTGATTATTGGGGTTATTTTTAATTTTTATTCATTGATTTTTAAGTATGCTGTTTTATATGTAGACTCGCTTATCGTTTCTTCACCATTTATTATTTGTGAATTATCCTCTATTTCAGCAACAGTTCCGTTAATAGCATCACTTTTACCTTTAATAATTCCATCATAAAAATTAAATGTACCAGTATTTTTTAATCCATAAGCATTACCAATTAAAACCGGAGTTGTAGCATCAATAGTTCCATCCTTATTTCCTATTATTAGTGTTCCTTCATTAGAAACTGCTTGTTGCTGTAATCCTTCAATTGTTCCGCCCGTTATAATTAATGTACCATTTTCCAAACATTGTGCAGTACCTCTTTCCATTGTACTTGCTGTAGGTGTTCCAGATGTTTGAGAACTTAGATATGCATTTCCTGTAATTTCTACAACACCACCTAAAACATAAACCGCTTGTCTTGAACCTGTAGCAATAATTTGGGCATCATCTGATATTATTAATTTTCCAGCGTTGTTATTAAGTGCACTTGTCTTTTCAGAATTTGACTTAATCGTACCATTTTTAACCGTGACATTACCATTATTTTCTATTACAGCATTTGAGTTATAATTATCAATTGTTTTATTATTTAAGTCCAAAACAATATTTTTATTACTAGCTATAGTTAGATTTTCATTAATATCTTTTTCTAATGTTATAGTGGTTAATGTGTTATTAGAAGCAGCTGTTATGGCAGCTTGTACAGTGTCATAGTATACATCGCCTATTCTCGCTACATTAACGATTTTTTCCCAATGAGCATAAAATGTAACTTCTTCTGTTATGATTATATCTTCGTTTATTAAACTTCCACCACTACTTGCTGTATACCATCCTAAAAAATTATGATTACTTCTTGCTGCAGTAGGAAGTGTTCCTAATTTTTTTCCATTTACAACGTATTTTGTATCATCACTAACTGTTCCACCATTACCATCAAATGTTACTTTATTTGAAATACCAGGATAAATTACTTTATATAAATTACCATCTATTGTTTCATCATCATTTACAATTCCATATCCTTCTTCAAAATCTGCTATGTTTGACACTGCATTGATTGGATTGGTTACTCCTTTTAAAACACCATCATAAAAATTAACACTAGATGTTGTATATAGACCATAACTTTTACCTTGTATCACAGGAGAAGATATATCAACATTATCATCTTTTTGACCAATAGTCATAGTACCAGCATTATTTATCCCATAATAATTATTTGAAATAATTGTTCCACCCAATATATTTACAGTTCCACCAGATAAGTTTTGTAAAGCTGCTCTTTGAGAAGTACTTGCACTTAAATAAGTTGAGCCCATAATTGTTACAATTCCGTTATTGTTATAAATAGCTTGTCTGGTACCAGTTGCAATAATTCTAGCTCCATCTACCGTAAGATTTCCTGTAGATTCATTATCTACTGCACCATAAGCAGCACTTGAAGTGATTGTTCCATTTGTTATTTTTAAAATACCGCTATTTTTGATAACATTAGTCGCACCATCGTTTTTTAAAGTTTTATCATTTAAATTCAAAATAATATTCTTATTATTAGGAATCGTTATTTTTTCACTTGTATTATTTAAAAGTACTATAGTTGTTTCTGTCTGATTATTAGGAACTGCATTCACTGCTTCTTGCAGCGTATCATAATATACATCACCAATTTTAGCTATTTTATCTGTTATTTCATTCCACATCGCATATAAAACTATCGTTTCTTGATCATTTTCTGTTAAATTTTTTACTGATTCTTCATCGGTGTATGAATCCCCACTTCCATCACTTTCAGTATTCCATTTAGAAAATGTATAATCTGTTTTTTTAAATGTATTAGCAATCAATTTCTGGCTAGTTCCATAAGTAAATGTTTGATTAGACATTGTTCCGGTTCCACCATTTGCATCAAATTTTACTATATATGTAGGCTGTACAGCATTAATAACTATATGTTTTCTAAATCCTTGTATATATTTACTGTAAGCAAAAGGTATAAAGCCAGTAGTTAAAGTCAAAACAAAAAACAAAAATATATATTTTTTATTTATTTTTTTTAACACCTTTACACCTTCTTTCCAATTGAATTTTTATAATTCATTTTGCTTAAATATTACATCGATACTTATAGTTTCATTATCAATGGCATCTATTCCAAGAGGTACTATTAAAGTAAATTTATGATTATGTGTTTTATTAGTATCTTCTGCATCAAAAAAACCTAAATTTTCAATTATTATCGAATTATACCTTTCCTTGTATATGATATCATCATCAACTTGTACTTCTACACCCGATGGAACATTTGAAATAATAACTGAATAATTAATAGCAATTTCTGATGTGCTTGTTACACTTAAATTATAATCTTGATACGTTGAAGATTTACCTATTGTCATTGTTGGTAATGTTTTATTATCCTCTCCTACAACATCAACATTCCATTTTGCAACTGAAATACTGTCATTTTTATTTAATAAACCGGTATATTTTGCAAGAGTAGTCATTGAAAAATACGAAATAAAAACTATAGCGTATAAAGACAAAAATACAACAAATTTCTTTTTTAAAACTCTTTTTTTCTTCATACATAGTTCCCCCTTTCGTATTTATTTCATAATTTCTTTTTATCAGGAATAAATATGGTAAAAATAAAACCTATGATAAATAACAATATCCAAAATATGGGTTTACTAAATAAATATAAGATAAACCCAAAGCCTACTGTTTTAAATATAACTTTACCAATGATACTATCATTTTTTATTGGCTTATCTTCTATGTTGTTTGCATCTCCTTTTAAAATTATTTCATCATTTTTTATACTAACAATTCTGTGAGTTATATATTCATTATTATTTACATAAGTAACGACATCATTAACCTGATATTTCTTTTGTTTTTTCACAAGTATAATATCATTAATGTTCAGATATGGCTGCATACTTCCTGATCCTACACGATATATTCTATAGCCAAATAATGGTATATTAAATATAGTTAATAAATTAATAGTAATAAATACTAAAATTAAAAATATAAATATTCCGAATAATATCTTTTTCATCGTTATACCTGCTCAAAGTAAAATCTAATATTTAATTTGTATACATCATCCATATTTTCACCAATATAAGTATCTTGTTCGTCTATACCATCTTCATATTCCCATTTCCAATCTAATGAATATTTATCTGAATTTTTCATATTTAAATTGCTAAAAGATGTTTTTAAATCGTTTGCTGATACCCACTTATTTTCATTTCCTATTATATATTTACCATTTCGTTTTAATCTATATTTTAAATTTATATCATATTTTGTGCTTTCATACATTTCTACATAATATTTAACATTAATGTCCGAATTATTATGGGCTACAAAATAATAAGTATTTGATACGCCAGGAGCAATTTTGTTTGTATACTCATAAAATGCATTATTAAATATATCTAAATGTTGTTGATAGATATAATTTCCATTTTTATCATCTACATATATTTCACCAAACACATCCTTATATTTTTGTTCATTCCATATTGTATATGTATTACTATCAATTTTTTTATTTACAGTATCACTTTCATCATCACTTTTATTATCACATTTTTCTTTATCACTACATCCACAATTACTACCAATATCAATATTAAATACATCAATATTTCCGGTTGGTACTAAATATTTATTTTGGATTTTTCCAAATTTAGCAAAAAATAATAATAACAAAATTATTATTAGTAGTAATATAATAATACACCAATATTTTTTTGTTTTCCTCTCCTCCATATATCATCTGCTCCCTTTATATTCATATTTAATTTCCATAAAGAAAATAAAGATTTAATTATTTCCCTTATGGAAGTTAAATATAACTTCCTAAATTTTTTAATTAATATGTGATGTGATTGCTGTTGTACTAGGTGCAGTTTGAACACCAGTTATATCGACTCCAATTGTTAAAGTTTTAGCAGCTTCTCCATCACTTGTATCAGCAACATTGACTGAATCAGTTACTTCGTTGCTATCGCCAAGTTCCCAAGCCCAATAAATAT